>LFSJ01000176.1:0-1265 GCA_001512695.1 Tepidanaerobacter sp. DTU063
GAAGCCGAACTGGGTCGACTGGCAGGTATCGAAGATGCTGTAAAAGTATCCGAAAAGGATGCTATCTTAACCGACCCTGACGAAGCCGTGGAATTTGTAGAGAGAACCGGCGTTGACTCATTGGCCATTGCTATAGGAACGAGTCACGGAGCTTATAAGTTTAAAGGCGAGCCGAAACTTGATTTCGAGCGTTTGGATAAGATAACCGAGTTGCTGCCCGGATTTCCAATCGTGCTCCACGGTGCCTCTTCAGTTCCAAGCGAACTTGTAGAGCTGTGCAATAAGTACGGAGGCCAGATTCCCGGTGCTCAAGGTGTTCCCGAGGATATGCTAAGAAAAGCTGCTACCATGGGCGTATGCAAGATTAACATAGACACGGACCTCCGCCTTGCGATGACCGCATCGGTGAGAAAATACCTGGTGGAAAACCCGTCGGAATTTGACCCGCGGAAGTACCTGGGAGCAGGCCGGGAAGCCATAAAACAGTTGGTAAAACACAAGATAAGAAACGTATTGGGGTCAAGTGGAAAGGCATAAATGATAGAAAGGAAATGCCTTGATACCTTTAAAGCTCGCATTTTTTGCGAGCTTTTTTATATATGATTTTTTGGCCGATAACATGTAACTGCTTTACTATTTCGTATTTTAAGCGTGTTTCATATTGTCTAAGACAATTTAATTGCATTTTATTGTTACGTAAAGCTATGCGCCCTATAAAGGATTTATCTTTTTTTTATAGAAATGTTATATACATGAATTAAATGAAATAAATGGAATAGCATTAGGAGGATATGATTTGAAAAGGATTCTTGTAATCATCCTGATAACCGCATTATTTTTTTCCATTTTTGTCCTTATAAAAAACTTTTTTGCCGCCACCCTGGCAACAACGGATGCGGAATTTGTAGAGGAGCAAAAGGAGTACCAAAAGGATTACTCGGTCCCGGAGCGGCATGTTTACCATATTAAGGTAAACTATGAAGGTAAAAACCAACTCCGGGTCCAAATGGACTTGACCTATGTGAATAACACCGGAAGCACTCTGGAAGAACTTTATTTTCATCTCTATCCCAACATGTTTTCCAGTCCAGAGCGGGTCCCCTTTTTTAGGCAGGACTTTTATCGTGCCTTTCCCCAGGGCTACAGCTTTGGAGCCCTAGATATAATCGAAGTAAAACAGGACGGCAGAGAAGTTGCTTGGTCTTTAATACAGGAAGACCAAATCCTTCAGCTAGCTTTAGATAATCCTTTACATCCGGAAGAAA
>LFSJ01000176.1:1271-1549 GCA_001512695.1 Tepidanaerobacter sp. DTU063
ACCGTATCTCTAGGCAATTGGTATCCCATCCCGGCTGTTTTCAAAGATGGACGGTGGAACCTTGACAGGCACCAGGCTGTGGGTGACTGCACCTATAGCGATATTGCTGACTACACCGTAAGCTTTACGGTCCCGAAGGGCTTTACCGTTGCAGCTTCAGGGGTCTTAGAGGATAATTATACGAAGGGCAGCATGACCGTATTTGAGTACTCCATCGACAAAATACGCGAATTTGGAGCAGCCATCAGCAACAATTATCAAACTGCCAGTGAAAAAGT
>LFSJ01000176.1:1618-25485 GCA_001512695.1 Tepidanaerobacter sp. DTU063
CTTAGAATTGCCGAGGCCAACTACTATCCCGGCGGCATGGAGTTTCCTACTTTTATCATGATGGACTCTGGCAGATACCAGGAAGCCAGCCTCCGAAATAGTTCCCTTGAAAGGTCTACTGCCCATGAAGTAGCACATCAATGGTGGTACAATTTGGTGGGAAATGACCAGATAAACGAACCCTGGCTCGATGAAGGGATAACCGAGTTTGCCACCGCGTACTATTTTGAAAAGCGTTACGGAACGCCGGGAAGAGAGTCTTACTACAGCAGGCAGGTAGATACCACCATAGATTTTATAAAAAACAATCCCCGACACATGCTGGACCCTCTCCCTGATTTTACAAGTCACGGCGAGTACTTTGCGGAAGTCTACGTATCCGGTGTGTTGTTTTATGAAGACCTGCGCATTAGAATAGGTGAAGATGAGCTTCTTGAGTTTTTAAGGTCATATTTGGAGACATTTAAGTACAAGAATGTCAGTTTGCAGGAGTTTATAGAATTTTTAAAGGGCAAAAATTATGAAGCTCTCGATGAGAGCTTCTACGATAAATGGTTTAATCATTAACTTTTCAAAGATACTTATATTTGTGACGGAATACAATTGGTTATTAGGATTTAATCCTTAATCAATACCGGGGTGCCCTTGGGTATGTTGTTGTAAAACCACAGAGCATCATCCAAGGACAGGCGTATACATCCATGTGAGGCTTTTTGTCCCAGTTTGGCCGCTTCCTCTTCAATAATGTTCCTATTTGCGTCAAAGGGGACGCTGTGGAAGAGATAGTTGTTGTTAAACCTCACCCAATGATAGGCCCCTTGTCCGTATTTCGGGCTGAAAAAGGAGTCGCCGCGTTCGCCTATCCTGTACAGCCCCTTTGGTGTGTAATAGTAGTTTTCATCAAGGCCCGAGGAACATGCAAATGTCTTGACCAAAACATTATCCTCATATATGTATACCTTCTGCTGGCTGAGATTTACTACAACCCCGTATTTTTCATTCAGCTCAACCGTCTTCAGGAGCTCTGTGGGGACAAAGCCCACTATATCTTTCATGCTTGCGTAGTCCCACGTGGAGATTTCCGAATAGCCGTTGTCTAGATTTTGTATGACATCTACATGCATGAGGTTCCCGTATACTATGCCGATGCTCTTTGAATCGGCTGTCGGTCGTTCCCTGATGTTCACTGCTGTTATTTCACTTGCATTCAAAACGGTCATGTTCCGTGGAAACAAGGCTTCTTCCTCCTGCTTTTCAGGCGGTATGGGATAAGGCTTTTCCTCGACAGCTTCATTATTTGCCGGTTCATCTACAGGACTCGGCTCCTCGACAACTTCACCATTAACCACTTCCTTAGCTCCCTCTACTGCATGTATCAGTTGCCCTTGCTCTCCGGCAACTAAGGGCACCAGCAAGACCACCAAAAGCAAAAACACACCAAACAAAGCTAATCTGAAAAAATTCACCAAAACCTCTCCTTGCCGGTAAAATTATGACAATATGTCGCTTTATTTTACAATACCATACTTGTCCACTTTTTTCAGCAACTTTTTACTGGAAACACAATCTAAATCTTTTTTGAGCTGCATACTAGATAGCTAAGCGATTCCCAAGAACAATATGCTTGAGATTCCTATACTCAAAAAGTTGACCAGATCGTTGTTTACAAAGCCGAAGCCCCTTATGAGCAAATTGGGCCTGCCGTTATACTCTTTTTTCTCCGTTTCTCCTTTAAGTTCATGGGAATAATAAACGCCCTGGACCGTAGCCCCTAATATTGAATCAATTAAGGAGCCTATAAAGCCGCCTAAAGTTACCATTTGAAAAGCATGGGTAACTTCAAGGCCTAGTTCAGCTATGTTTATGTTTAATAAGGAAAAACCGAAAGTTGCAAATATCCCAATCAGCATAGAGCCAATCAAAGCCGAAAAGGTGCCAAACAGACTTATGGCTCCCGAAGTGCCTTTTTCCACAGGCTTGAAGGTTCTAAGGGAAATAGGGTTTTTCTTGTTTAGCAAACCCAATTCCGTGGCCCAGGTATCTGCATTGGCGGCAGCAAAAGAAACGCCTAGAAATACTAAATAAGCAGGATTTTTTGTAATGTAATACAAGATGGAGTGGATAAGCCCCACACCGCCATTTGCGAATACCTGCATAATATCCCGTCGGCCTGTTTTATCAAACTGCCGGGCAGCCTTACCTTTTTTATTCTTCTTAAAATGGCTTAGGATGCTGGAAGATAGGAAAAACACTACCATCATGATTGAGCCGAAAAGGCCTGATGTGGCATACATGAGTGTGCCCAAAAAGGTGGCACCTATAGAACCGTCAAGAGTCAGGGATTCTTTCTTGTAAGCGGCATAGGCAATAAAAAAACTGATCACAAAGCCTATACAGGCCATATATATGAACAAAAAAGCTGGACTTCCTTTTACAAAATAGTAGGCATTTAAAGTAGTAAATATGGGAACCGTAAGATTGTCAAAGCCATAGGGTGTGATAGCCTCAATTATAGCTGCTAAAACTGCGATCACAAAACTTATCCTGAAAACATCGAATTCAAAACTAATATTATTTCCAAGTATAATGGCAGAGACTAGAAAGGCAAAGCCAAACATCGCTATGGAGCCTTCCAGGCTTTTTCGGTTGCCAAAAATTTCGTATTTCCTTCGCCCAAAATTTTCTCCGATTATCGCCGCAAAACCGTCACCGTAGCCCATGGTTAAAACGCCAAGAGCTCCCAGGTGTTTTAAATCTTCGCCCAGAAAACCCCCGTTCCATGTGAGCATAATTATTACGATGAGTGATATTGGGAAATAAACGGTACCTAGGTCGGAACTGTCTTTACCCCTTTCCATGCTCTTAATCAGTTCTTTTTTATAAGAATAGTAGTTCAGAAAAACGAAAATAACTGGCGGAATTAGGGCATAGCGGATATCCCCTATTAAAAACATGGCTACTAGCCACCAATGAGAAACGCCAATATGTACAAACTTGCGAGTGAATTCCGTGCTAAACTTTCCCAGTCTCCTTATTAATTCCGACAATACGAGGACAATTGCCACAAAAAAAATGGATATTACTACTCCTACAAGTTCTCCAAACACTAAACACCCTCCCAGATCATATGAAAACTCTATTTTTTATTCTATATGATTATGCAAAACTTATCAAAAATCCTGCTACAAATAAAAAAAAGGAATGCTGAAAGTCGAAAACATTTCAACATCCCTTTATCATTCTATTCCTAGGACTCCACATTTTCACTGATCCATTTAACAGCTCTTCTCATGCGTTCTACGGTTTTTTCCCTGCCCAGCAGTACAATAATGTCAAAAAGGCCGGGGCCTATCGTCCTGCCGGTGATAGCAAGGCGCGTAGGATGAATTATTTCCGCAGCTTTGAGTCCCAACTCTTCTGTGATGCTTCTAAAGGTTGCCTCGGTCTTTTCAAGTGTAAAGTCATCTAATCTTTCCAGTGCATCTGCCCCCAAGGTTAAAAGCTTCGCGGCATTTTCTTTTGTGAAATGTTTTCTTACGCCTTTCTCCTCATATTCCGACACGTCTTTAAAGAAAAAAGCTATGGCATCTGCCAACTCGTCTAAAGTTTTGGCCCTGTCCCTTGAAATTTCAACAATTCGCCTGATATAGTCAAATTTTTCCTTGGCTTCCTGCTCGGTAATTATTCCTTTTTTTATCATAAACGGTATTGTCTCTTCCGTGACAAAAGCAGAGTCCAGTTCACGCATGTAGTGGCCATTGATCCAAGTCAGCTTCTTGACATCATATATTGCCGCGGTCTTGTTTACCCGCTCCAGAGTAAATTCCTTTATGGCCTTGTCAATTTCAAAGATTTCTTCCGTCCCCTCAGGTGACCAACCCAGTAAGGTGAGGTAATTGATTATGGCCTTTGCCAGATATCCCTGCTCTCTAAATTCTTCCACAGATGTTGCACCGTGGCGCTTGCTGAGCTTGCTGCGATCCGGTGCAAGAATCATCGGCACGTGGGCAAACTGTGGTATTTCGTATCCTAAGGCTAAATATGCCTGTATCTGCTTGGGTGTATTTGAAAGATGTTCTTCGGCACGGATAATATGGGTGATTTGCATGGCATTGTCATCAATGACGCACGCAAAATTGTAAGTGGGAATTCCGTTTGATTTTACAATTATAAAATCATCTAAAACCGAGTTTTCAAAGACTACCCTGCCTCGGATTAAGTCGTTGACCTCTGTTTGACCTTCTTCAGGCATTTTAAGCCTTATGGCATATTTCCTGCCTTCCGCTTCATATTTCTCAATTTGTTCGGCAGTAAGATTTCGGCAGGTGCCATCATATTTCGGAGGCTTGCCTGCTTTTAAAGCCGCTTCCCGTCGCTCGGCAAGCTCTTCTGGAGTGCAGTAGCAGCGATATGCCTTTCCTTCAGCTAAAAGCCTATCTACTTCTTTTTTGTAGAGTTCAAGTCTTTGAGATTGAAAGTAAGGACCAAAATCTCCGCCTTTTTCTGGTCCTTCATCCCAATCAAGATCTAACCATCTCATTGAGCGTATTATCTGGGCTGCGGATTCTTCAGTTGACCGCTCGGTGTCGGTATCCTCTATTCTCAAAACAAAAGTTCCGTTGTTGTGACGGGCAAAGAGCAGGTTGAAAAGAGCCGTTCGCGCACCACCTATGTGAAGGCTGCCCGTGGGACTAGGTGCAAATCTTACTCTAACTTTGTCTGGCATCGATAAAACACTCCCATGTTATTAAATTAGTTAAGACTCACATAGAAATTTAGCCTTGTGAAAGCTATTGTCAATAAAACCTGAAATTAGTATAACACTAAGGAATCAGCTTTACAAGAAAAACTACTACTTCTTGCAGAAAGGCTTTATTTCTTCATAGGCCTTCAACAAGGGCATATTGTTCTTTTTGGCCAATTTTTTCATGTCCTCGTACTCAGGCGTAACTCTGACAATCTCATCACCGATCTTGGATACTTTGATCCTTATATCACCAAAAGGGGTGCTCGCTTTTTCAATTGTCCTGGATAGCTTTAGGCGGGCAACTTCCAACTCCCTGACACCCAGCGTAGTGGTTTCTCTCAGAATAGTTTCAGATAAAAGCAGTTTTTTATCCTGCGTGCAGATGCAACTTATTTTTATTCCGGGCCTGCTCTTTTTCATTATGACCGGTGTGAGAAATACATCCAAGGCCCCTTTTTGAAAAAGGCTCTCTATTACATGCTCGTAAAGCTCCGGATTCATGTCGTCCACATTTGCTTCCAAAAATGCGACCTGGTCCTCTTCAAGGCCCCGGCTGTGTATATCAGCACTATTATCCAATGATTTAATCAATACTGCCCTTAAAACATTGGGGGACTTGTGTTCTGCTTTGCCTAAACCGTAACCGGATTTTTCTGGAATTCCGGGAGGTATTGTACCAAATTTTTCTACGAATGTACTTAATATAAGGGCTCCTGTTGGTGTCGTAAACTCCCCGGGCTCCTCTCCTGAGTAGACCGGTATTCCTTTTAAAAGCTCCATAGTGGCAGGCGCCGGTACCGGCAAAATACCGTGAGCGCACTTAACAGTCCCAAAGCCTACGTTGATGGCAGATGCACAAACTCTGCTTGGGCCTAGCATATCCATTAGGATGCATGCGCCAACTATATCTACTATTGAATCCACCGCACCCACTTCATGAAAATGGATTTCATAGGGAGATTTGCCGTGAATTTTACCTTCCACTGAAGCCAATTTGTAAAAAGCTTCTTTACTCTTTTCTTTTACGTTGGAGTTTAAGCTGCTATTGTCGATGATTTCATATATTTCCTTAAGTCCTCGATGGGGATGATGTTCATTGGTTATTACCGTGACATCCGTTCCGGTAATGCCCTTCTTTATTGATTTTTTGATTTCCACTTCATAATCCTTTAGGGGTAGTTTTTTAAGTTCAGCTAAAAACTCTTTTTCATCCAGGCCCAAGTCGAGCATGGCACCTAGAAACATGTCACCACTTATGCCCGAAAAACAATCAAGGTATAAGATGTTTTTTTCAGTCGAACTTTTTATGGTACTCACTCCCTCATTTTTAACATTAATTATTGTTTTCGCACAGCCGGTTTATCTGATGTGCCGCATAGGCTGCGCCAAAGCCGTTGTCGATGTTTACAACAGATATGCCGCTGGCACAGCTGTTTAGCATAGCGAGCAAAGCTGCCAAACCGTTAAAGTGTGCACCGTAACCCACACTAGTGGGAACTGCAATCACTGGTTTGTCTACCAAGCCTCCGACTACGCTGGCGAGTGCTCCTTCCATACCGGCAACGACAATTATGACTCTTGCCTGGCGAAGGACTTCCATGTTCATCAGCAAGCGGTGAATACCGGCAACTCCCACATCGTAAAGTCTTTCCACAGGATTTCCGAACAACTCCGCAGTCACGGCAGCCTCTTCGGCCACGGGTATGTCCGAAGTGCCCGCAGTTACCACTGCAATCTTGCCTTTGTTCTTTGGCTGCTCCTCCCGCTGCACCGCAAAAATCCTCGCAACATCGTAGTACTTAGCATCTTCAGCGACCTCCCGTACCTTGTCAAATGTGGCCATGTCGGCACGGGTTCCCATCACATTACTGCCGTTTCTGAGCATGTGCCTTGTTATTTCTGCCACCTGGGACGGCGTCTTGCCGGCACAGTATATTACTTCTGGCACACCCCTTCTGAGACTGCGATGGTTGTCAATACAGGCAAAGCCTAGATTTTCATAGGGCAGGTTTTTTAGAGCTTCTAATACCTCATCAACCGCTACCTCCCCGGCCTTCAGCTTTTCAAGCAAATGTCTCAATTTTTCCAAAGTGCCATATCCTCCTCTTTCAGTCCTTCGTTCATGCTTCCGGACCTATAGCCTGCTAAATCCAGGGTAATATAGATAAAGCCTATCTTCTTAAATTCACTTATCACTGTATTTCGAAAAGACTCGTCGAAAACTTTGTCCATTTCCTGGGGCAAGAACTCTATCCTGGCCAGGTCGCCGTGGCTTCGCACCCGAAATTGGCAAAAACCATATTGCCTTAAAATGTCTTCAGCTTTGGCCACCCTTTTTAGCTTATCCGGCGTAATTTTTTCTCCATAGGGGAACCTGGAAAAAAGGCAGGCATATGAAGGTTTATTCCATGTGGGAAGGCCCATTGCTTTAGAAAGCTCCCGTATTTCATCTTTTGTCAGGCCGGCATCTTTTAAGGGGCTTAAAACACCGAGTTCCTTTATGGCCGCCATGCCGGGCCTGAAATCATCACTATCGCTGAAATTTGTGCCTTCTAATATAAAATTGTAGCCATTCTCCCTGGCAATGGCAATAAAATTGCTAAAAATTTGCTTCTTGCAATAGTAGCACCTTTCAGGTGGATTATCTGTAATATTGGGGTCATCCAGTTCGGTGGACTCTACGATTACTTGCCTGGCATTTAAGAGAGCTGCCAAGGCCTGTGCTTCTATAAGTTCACGTTCGGTAATGGCCTGAGAATGGGCTGTCACGGCCAAAACATTGTCGCGCCCCAGTTCATCAATACAGGTCTTTAGCAAAAAAGTGCTGTCAACTCCGCCTGAAAATGCTACTACCACCTTTCCAAGGGCCTTAATGCTTTCCTTCAGCTTAGAGAGTTTTTCATCCAACATACAGCTTCACCCCTTACTCGCTAATAAGAATCCACATTAAATAAAAAAAAGAGTAAAAAAAGCACTTGACAAAAAATCCACCAATATCATTAAACACTTTTCGCCTGAGAAAATTCACAGATGATCCTGTCACTCAAATGCCCGTAACGCCTGATGGATTTATTGTTTTGCACAGCTATTGTCAGGGCTTGTTTTGTGCCTACAAGGACCAGTAATTTTTTCGCCCGCGTAACAGCGGTGTACAGGAGGTTGCGCTGCAGCATAACATAGTGCTGGGTCGATATCGGCATTATTACTACGGGGAATTCACTGCCCTGACTTTTATGTACCGATAAAGCATAAGAAAGGTTTAGTTCCTCCAATTCCTGGAGCTGGTAAACTATATCCCGCTCCTGCCAGGAATCAGCAAATGTCACCAAAACTTGCTCTTCATCGATTTTGACTATGCGGCCCAAATCGCCGTTGAAAACCTCCTTCTCATAGTTGTTCTTAATCTGCATAACCTTGTCCCCTTCCCGAAAAATTTGAGAGCGAAAGTGCACTTCTCTTTTGCCGGGTTTGGGGGGATTAAGCAGCCCTTGTAAGCTGTTATTTAGATTGTGAACACCAAGTAAGCCCTTTTTCATTGGCGTAAGTACCTGAATATCTTCCATGGGATCGAAATTTTTGTATTTAGGCAGCCGTGTTGTCACCAGCTCTAAAATTGTCTGCAGTATATCCTCGGGCAAAAGGACCTGTTCAAAGAAAAAGTCCTTGTCCTTTACGTTAAGGTAGGGAAAATAGCCTTTGTTAATCCTATGGGCGTTTACTACAATCATGCTCTCCTGTGCCTGCCTGAAAATCTCATCCAGGACCACTACCGGTAGTCTCTTGGCTTCTATTATCTCTTTTAAAACACTGCCCGGTCCAACAGAAGGCAGCTGATCCTTATCTCCCACCAATATCAGCCTTGCTCCAAGTCTCACCGCTGATAGCAGGTGCTGCATCAGTATAATGTCGACCATCGACACTTCATCTATGATGATTACATCTTCATCGAGTGGATTGTTGTGGTCTTTGCCAAAAGCCATACCGCCTTCTTCGTACGCCTTATACTCCAGTAACCTGTGAATGGTCTTGGCCTCCATGCCTGTGGCCTCCATCATTCGCTTGGCTGCACGCCCTGTTGGAGCCGCCAAGGCCACCTTCAAATCATGGCCTTTGAAGAATTCCAAAAGGCTCCGTATTGTAGTTGTTTTTCCCGTTCCAGGTCCCCCCGTTATAACTACCACACCGTGCTGTGCAGCCTTTTCCAGTGCTTCTCGCTGTCGGGCTGCCAGCTTTATATTACAGCGTTTTTCTATCTTGTCTATATCCTCATCACTAATATCCAAAGTTTTATCTACCATGGCGGCCAATAAAAAAAGCCTGCGGGCAACGGCACTTTCACAGCGGTGAAAGGAAGTCAAATATACATCTTCGCTGCCCCAAGAGCAATCCGTGATGATATCTTTTTTCTCTTTAAGGGCCAGCAAGGCCTGCTTTAAAAGCTCGATTTCTACATCTAAAAGCTGCGAGGCTCTATATAGTAACTCGTCGACAGGAAGGCAAACATGGCCTTCCTCGGCAGCCCTGAACATAGCGTATTTTAAACCGGCACAAAGTCTTTCTAGGGAATCCTTTTGCATTCCCATGCTTTGAGCTATGTGGTCCGCGGTCTTAAAGCCAATTCCGAACACCTCATCGGCCAATCTATAGGGATTTTCCTTTAAGATTTGAATGGATTTGTCTTTGTAATTCTTGTATATTTTCACAGCAATACCCGGGCCGACCCCGTATTTTTGGAGAAACATAATGATTTCGCGAGTCTCCTGCTGCTGGCTGTAAGATTCCCTTATCATTTCAAGCTTCTTTTCGCCAATGCCGGGAATTCTTAAAAGCTCCCCGGGTGAGTTAGCCAATACTTCCAAGGATTTCTCACCAAACATGTTTACAATTTTCTTAGCGGTTGCGGGACCTATTCCGCGAATTAGCCCGGAGGCCAGGTAATTTTCTATCTCTTTGGATGTTGCAGGTATCAGGGTCTCGTAATAATCCACTTTAAATTGGTGGCCGTAGTCCTTGTGCAAGGTCCAGCTTCCCTTGAGCTTTAGGACTTCTCCCACTTCAAGGGAATGAAAGTACCCTATCGCCGTTATCAAATCTTCATCATCTTTTACTGCAAGCTTTGCCACCGTAAAGCCGTTTTCCTGGTTGTAATATGTAATCCTCTCTACGGTGCCCTCCAGCTCAACCATATACAGCACCTCTAATTACATCGCCTTTTCGGTTTATTCTAACATTTTTTGAATTCCCCTGCAACTTAAACGCTATTATTGTTGTCCGCAAAAATTGGACTTTAATAAATAGAGGAACTTGAGCTTTTATGTCGAAATATATCAGTTCAGGGATTTTGTAGACATGCTATTATATGGAAGCAGGCGGCCATTGACCGCCCAATTACGGAGGAAATTATGATCGTCAAACCTGCCAAGACATTAAAAATATCAGCTTTCATTATATTTTTTATAATCTTTATCTCCTGTGTTTTCTTCTTTTTAAACTTCTACACAGTATCCGCCTTCCCGGAAGATAAAGCTGCTTTAATTATCGAAAACACCGTGATTACGGAGGGAACTCCATTTATCCTCGAGAACGATCGGGTTCTCCTGTCATATAATATAATAAAGGAACACCTGGATCCTTATATCTTCTGGGATGCAGCCGAAAACAAGATTACCATAACTACCCTTGATAAGACGGTGCGTCTGGCAACGGATAGCCTAACCGCCTTTATAAATACAAAACCTGTGGAGATATCCTTTCCAGCAAAAAATGTAACGACACAGCCCTACATTCCTATTGATTTTCTAGAGGAACTGTACGACATAAAGGTTAAACTAATCGGCGAGAAAAACCGGGTCATCATCGATAAGAATCTGTCACCTAGAAAAATCGGCACGGCAAAATCTAGTGCCGTAACCGTAAAGCTTTCACCAACTTGGTTTTCCGCTCCCGTAGCAAGGCTTACAAAAACGGATACCCTTACGGTGTACTCCCTTGAAGAGGGCTGGTTTCAAGTAAGAACCGAAGAGGGTTTAATCGGCTACGTCCCCGAGCACAAGCTGGAGGTTAAAGAAATGCCAAAAAAAGCCGAAAATGCTCCTCAAGCAAGGCAGCACAATCCCGGTCGGGGGAAGCTCAATATGGTGTGGGACTATATCCACAGAGTGACACCGGACATGAGTGGTGAAAAGGCCCCCTTAGGTCTTGATATAATATCCCCTACCTGGTTCTCCATAGTTGACGGCCAGGGCACCATCGAGAGCAAAGCCGATATATCTTACATCCGCTGGGCCCATAACAACAACTTGGCCGTCTGGGCATTAATCAACAATGACTTTGACCCGGATATCACCCGTGAGTTTTTATCAAGCTCCGAAACCCGGGATAAAATCATCAGGCAGATCTTAATGTATGCGGAGCTCTTTCAACTGGACGGCATCAATATCGACTTTGAAAATGTATACTATGAGGACAGGGACCTCTTGGTCCAATTCGTCCGTGAACTTACTCCCATTCTTCACGAAGCCGGCATTGTTGTTTCCATGGACGTTACACCCAAGTCCACCAGCCTCAATTGGTCACTTTGTTATGACAGAAAGGAACTGGGTAAGGTTGTAGATTACATGATTTTAATGGCCTATGATGAGCATTGGGCAACAAGCCCCGTCAGCGGCTCCGTGGCCTCTATAGGCTGGGTAGAGAAAGGCATTGTAAGCCTATTGGAAGATGTGCCGGCTGAAAAAGTCATACTAGGCTTACCTTTTTACACCCGCGAATGGGAAGAGAGGCCTGCTGAAAATGGCGGCATTGCTGTAAAATCCAGGGCCTTATCCATGGCCCAGGCGAAAAGAATAATTAGCCAAAATGGCAGCAGCCTGAGCTGGGATGAAAAAGCAGGGCAACATTTCGCCTACTATACAAAAGGTGACAAGGTTTACAAAATATGGCTGGAAGACGACAAATCCATTCAGCTGAAGGCAGCCCTTGTAAATAAATATGATTTGGCAGGGGCCGCTTCCTGGCGCAAAGGTTTTGAAGAACCGATCATCTGGGAAGTGCTGTATAATGAGCTAAAGCTGCCTTTTAAAGTTTAATTCTCAGCGGTCATATTCGGGCGAAACAATACCACTTTGTTTCGCCCCTTTTGTTTTGCGCCAAATATCATGGCCTTATCAGCCTTGTTGACCAAATCCTGTACTGAAGATGCGTCAGTTGGATATGATGCAATACCCGCACTGACCGTAATATAAACATCTTTATTCTTTACCCTTGCAAGGGGTGTGTTTTCTATAATCATTCTTATGCGTTCTGCAATTCTCAAAGCATCAATGGATTTAGTGCCCGGGAGTACAATGCCAAATTCTTCGCCGCCGTATCGGCATATGACGTCCTTTTCCCTTACATTTCTCCTTAGAAGGTCTGCTAAATTCTTAAGTATGGTATCGCCAACCACATGTCCGTACATATCATTGTACGTTTTAAAGTGGTCAACATCGATGATAATAAAGCTGAAGCATCCGCCTCTTGCGTTTACATTTTTCATTTGCCTCTCAAGCTCCGAGTATAAATACATGTAGTTGTAGAGGCCCGTTAGACCGTCGCAAATGGCCATTTGGGCGGTCTCGTCAAAGAGCTGTGCATTTTTCATGGCAATAGCCCCTTGGCTTGCAAGAATGTTCAGCAGTTTCAGATGCTTTTTAGTGTAGATATAGTTTTTTTTGCTTGTGAGAACGAGCTGGCCAATAAGTTCTTTGTTGGCTATAAGAGGCGCCGCTATTAAAGATTTAGCATCAGGAGGGCAAATCGACATATTTGCTAAGCTTGGATCCTTGTGACAGTTGTTGAGAATTATCCCTTCTTTTATAAAATCAACTCCGCATACTTTTTGGCACAGCTGCAGTTCAAGCTTGCAGACGGCATCATCCGGGTAGCCTTCAAATATAGCAGGAACAAAACAACCCTTTTGAAAAACATATAGACATGCCGTATCCCAGGGAACAATCCTTTGAACGGAATTTAGTACTATATCCATCACCATTTCAAGGTCGAGAGTTGAAGTGATGTTAGCGGACATATCATATATTGCGGCCAATTCCCGATTCATGTTTTTTACAGTGATATACAAGATAAATATATATACAACTGCCAAGTAAACGGCGAGGACTAACAATGCAAGGGGGAAACCGCTGTCGTTGTATATGTTTACCGCTATCACGCCAAAGATGGCAGACATCAGAAATGCTGGGAAATCCAAGGTTAGAATGTCGGCAATACTTTCAAAGATGGGCCTGTTATGTTTTAATGACAAATAGTATTGGAAGGAGAGATCCTTTATTATAAAATATATCCCAACGGCAAGGCTCTGAACAATTGTCTCATACAATGGATGCTCCAACAGGTAAATGTTTTTTATATGATGATAAAGGCTCACAGCAGCAAAAAAACTAATCAGGTGTTGACCTACGTGAAAGATTATCCTCTCATCCCAGTTGTCATATGCGTTTTTTAATACAACGTAAACCTGGCTGATTAGGGTGCTGAGTGCCTTCATCAGCGCTGCAGGCATGGGGCCAAAAATAAAGATGGAGGTATAAACGAAACAAAACTCCATGCTAAAATGGATGTTTTTGATCCTAATAGTTTGAAGTTCCGAAAAAATCATCAATAGTAGAAAGATTGTGTATTTTGTAGGCGATATTTGACTTAATTCAAGCTTGTCAATGGCCAGCAATAAAAGCCCGGTCCCCAAAGCCCCTACCAGGTACACATATTTTCTGTATGGTAACATTGTAAGCCCCCACTTAATATATCTATCTGATGTCTATTTACATATATTTAAGTATATATATTCTACGAAAATATTCCAATTCCTTTTAGCTATGCAAATAAAAAAAGACCCTTGCTTTCAGGGTCTAACCACGAAAGAAAGGGGGGCTTAAAAAGAACTAAGGGGTAAATCATTTAGAAAGAAATAGGGCTTTTACATGTTCGATTATACGACAAAATAGTAAAACTTGGAATAACTCACTTGTCCTATTTTTCGTAGGCTTTTAGACCTATTCTGATATTTTTTGACACCAGGGCCAAAGATTTAAGAATTTCCTTTGAGCTCATGCTTTTGCAGTCAATGAGCAGTAGAGCCGGTGAACTTGTATATTTTAATGCCTCCTGTATGCATGAATTAAGCGGCAAATCTGACAATAAAATAAACTTCATGCCTAAATACCGCCTGGCCAGTCTTTCAAGTATCCGATGGGTTTGATCGCTGGAACCACAGTCAACTATCAAGAGCTCCGAAGTCATTTCTTGCTTGCTGTAGAAATCTTTTACAATGCCTTCTATTACATCTTCCGCATTTTTAATAAAGATAAGGGTTTCCAATCTTGGCAACTTTTCAGCAGCACTATTCGACAAGTTTTTGCCGCAATAATAATGTACGATTAAGATGATTATTAAGACCGTAATTAGAAGTGCTTCGGCAGCTATGAAGCTTTTCAATCATATCCCCCCCAAGTCTTGCAAATATATATTCAATCTATGCTATTCGGGAGGATATGCATTTGTGACTAAACTAGCTTATTTTTTATTGCATACACTGCTACTTGAGTCCTGTCCATCAGGTTAAGCTTGCGCAAAATGCTGCTGACATGGTTTTTTACCGTTTTATCACTTATGCCCAGCTTCTGGGAAATTTCGCCATTGCTCATACCCTCGGCTATGTATTTAACCACTTCTTTTTCTCTGACGGTAAGGTCTTTCCTCGTTCCCTGATTGGATACGGGCTGTGTCAACCGATTGTATTCGGCAACCAGGGCCTTAGTTAGATTGGGCTGTATATAAGTTTCTCCCTGGCTGGCACACCTTACTGCATCAATGAGACCGCTGGGCTCTATGTCCTTTAATATGTATCCCGATATTCCCTGCTTTATCAACTCCAAAAGATATTCCCTGTCATCGTAAATGGTCAATATTACTATTTTTGTATCAACGCCTTTATTCTTTAATGCTTTTGTAACGTCAATGCCGTTTAGTTTAGGCATGTTAATATCTAGAAGAAGGACCTGGGGTTTTTTGTCCATTACCACCTGGATGGCTTCTTCCCCATCTGAAGCCTCTCCTATCACTTCAATGTCCTCTTCCATTTCAAGGATTTTTCTAAGCCCCTTTCTCATCAGCACATGGTCATCGGCCAACACGACTGATATTTTCTCCAAACTGATCCTCCTTTCCAAATCTATATATCAAAAGGAACACTGACGTAGATTTTTGTACCCTGGCCGGGCGCCGATTCAATATTAAAAGACCCGCTTATCAAATCCACCCTTTCCTTTATCGTCATTAAGCCAAAATGTCTTTCATCGCTTTTGCCCTCTATTACACCGGTTTCAAAACCAATCCCGTCATCGGCTACCACCAGATTAATTCTCTCATTTCCGTATTCAAGCTTTACGAGGCAGGTTCTTGCCTTTGAATGCTTGCGCACATTTATCAAAGCTTCCTGGATAACTCTAAAAAGTGTCACCTCTATATCAGAATTGAGTCTTCTATAATCCCCGAAGAAATGAAATTCGGTCTTAATGCCCGTGTCTTCCTCAAATTCTTCACAAAAGCGCTTTGCCACCGCCTGCAGGCCCAGGTCATCAAGGGAAGATGGCCTTAAATTAAAGATAATCTTTCTGAGTTCCTGCAGGGATTGTCTCACAATGTACTTCAGTTCATTGAGCTCTTTTCTTGCTTTGGCCAAGTCTTTTTGCAGCAGTCTCTCGCAAATTTCCATTTGAATAATGATGTTTGCCAGTGTCTGGGTTGGGCCATCGTGAATATCACGGGCAACACGCCGCCGTTCCTCTTCTTGGGCCTTTATTACTCTGGCTGCAAGCTTGCGCTTCTCGTTCATGTCCGATATGTGCCCAGACACGTCCTCGAGATTGCCCTTTAAAAAGCCAAAGGCCACACCCAACTGCATCATCAAGTGTTCCGATTGTTTGAGAATGTTCTGCATGCTTTTCCAACTGCGCTCTAAATCATTCCGCTTTTCTCTGAGCTGAAGTTCCTTCTGGCGCTCCAGGGAAAGCTGAATCTGTATTTCTTTTGTCTCTTCATATGCCGCCCTTATATCTTCTTCAGTATACTTCTCAAAGTCCCGACTTACAGTCATCAGCTTGAACTTTGCTGCTTTCTCTAGCTTTACGAGCCTGTCCACGCTTTCTATGGTAGCCTTCACCTGGCCCCTCAGTTTTTCAAGTTCTTTTTCTAATCGCTCACATTCCTGCCTTGCATGCTCAAAAATATTAAAGATTTCCTTTTGCCCAGTTTCTATAGCCTCGATGGTATTTTTTATAACCTCATTCAAATAATTAATGTTCAAGCGTCCTTTGTTAATCATAAAAACCCCCGGTTAAAAGGAGCAGCCTACTAGAGGCTGCTAGCTTGATTTTTTAAAATTTCAGCTTTGTCTACTCTCTCCCAGGGCAGTGCCAATTCTTCTCGTCCAAAGTGGCCATAGCAGGATACCAATTTGTAGATTGGCCTAAGTAAGTCTAAGTCCCGAATTATAGCTCCCGGGCGAAGATCAAAATTGTCCCTTACGAGCTTTTCTATTTTTTCATCAGGCAAAATGCCGGTTCCAAAGGTATCAACCATTATGGAAACGGGTTTGGCTACACCGATAGCGTATGCCACCTGCACTTCACATCTTGAAGCAAGCCCTGCTGCAATGATATTTTTAGCCACATAGCGTGCAGCATAAGCTCCCGAGCGGTCTACTTTGGTCGGATCCTTGCCGGATAGGGCACCTCCCCCATGCCGGCCAAATCCACCGTAAGTATCGACGATGATCTTGCGGCCTGTAAGACCCGAGTCCCCGTGGGGGCCACCTATTACAAATCTGCCGGTGGGATTTACGAAAAACTGGGTATTTTTATCCAAGAATTGTTCCGGAATTACCTTTTTTACAACCTCTTCTATAATACCCTCCTTTAATGTTAGAAGGTCAGTTGAAGGTTTATGCTGGGCAGATACTACCACCTTGTCCACTCTCACGGGCTTTGAATCCTCATACTGGACCGTAACCTGGGTTTTTCCGTCCGGCCTCAAAAAGGGAAGCACACGGGTTTTCCTGACCTGCGCCAGCCTTCTGGCCAGCTTATGGGCAAGGGAAATCGGAAGAGGCATCAGTTCAGGTGTCTCGTTTACAGCATATCCAAACATCATGCCCTGGTCGCCGGCACCAATTTTATCGACTTCATCTACTTCGTTGGAAGTATCCCTGACTTCATAGGCTTCGTTGACACCCATGGCAATATCAGGGGATTGTTCGTTTATTGTAGTGATTACTGCACAGGTATCGCAATCAAAGCCGTATTTAGCGCGGGTATAGCCAATTTCCCTTATAGTCTCCCTGGTAATGTATGGAATGTCCACATAGCAATCGGTGGTAATTTCACCCATAACCAGCACCAAACCTGTAGTGACTGCAACTTCACAGGCAACCCTGGCGGAAGGATCCTTGGCTATAATCGCATCCAGTATGGCATCGGATACTTGGTCACATATTTTATCGGGATGGCCTTCAGTTACTGATTCTGAAGTGAATAGAAAGTTTTTCCCCATTTTTTACCTCCTCTTTTATTTGCAATTATAATACTATTGGTCAAAATCGCGGAAATTTTGTCGCATGTCAAAGCCGTTTTTCATGTTGCTTAGGGCTACTTTGATGCTTTCGATAACCATCCTTTGTATAAAAGGATGGTAATAAAGTGGCTTTATATCCATATTATAATAGGCACTCAGGACTGTTTTTACTAGGCTTTTTTCATCAACTTTATCCAATAAATCAGCTGAAAGCAACAGCATACGCCTTATTTTGTCCTCATTTGGTTCGATGAGCTCTTCGCTGAACTTGGCAAACAGGTTTTCCATTTTTTGATAGGTCATTTTTTTAATGGAATAAGCTCTTTTTGACTTATTTTCTTCGGCAAAATCGTAGACACGTGGATGAGCTATAAACCAATCGTTAAAAAAACCGCTGTCATATAAATCAAAGGTGTTTTTCAAGCACTCTAGGTCTTTTTTTATCATGTCTAAATCATAGTCGGCAAAACTCGGCTCATATTGTTGCTGTTTTATCACACTGTGTTGTTCTAATAGATTTTTCCAAAAATAAAACTGATAGGGAGTGGGACTTGTATTTGTTTTATTTACAAATAGAGCATCGTTTATCAGTAAAATAGCATACTCTAAATCGCATTTAGTGACAAACATGGTCTTTGAAAAATCTCTAATGGAAGAGTTGAATTCCCTAGCAGTTATATTGGATGCTCCCCAGCAGTCTTTAATTCCCGCATCTACACCTATGAGCAAGTTCATAAAACACAGTTTTCGGTTTTTAAAGGGATTCTTCCAGGCTATCCAAAGAACCCGACTGCCAAGACCATCTATGGAAGAAATATAAATCTTAGTGGGCTGTTTAAGCTTTTCCCAAGGCTTAAAAACTTCCATAGTGACGCCCTTAAATTTTAGTCGTTGAGATTCGCGATGAATGAGTTTTTTGTTATTCTCATCTGAAACTCTGCTTTTTAATTTTTCCAGAACATAAAGGGCCTTGCCTGATGATATTTGTCCGAGGGCTTTTATGGCTTCAGCTGCGACAGGGGGCTCATCGATAGATGCTAATATTTCTAAAAATAAAATAGCTCTTTCATCTTTTAGTGCAGCCAGGTCCATTATGTAAGCCAGCTTCATTTCAAGGTTGAATTCTTCTAGATCATCCAGTAAATACGGAATTAAAAAAGGGTCCCGGTAGATGTCAGCAAGCATCTCCTCCATTGAATCGGAAGCCATTTTATCAAAATCATTCATTATCATGTCTAGGGGAAGCTCTCCCGCATCGATGCCGTAATGGGTTAACACGGTCAGTATGCGAGCTTTTATCTTATCGGAAACTTCCTGCATTATTAGTATATCCATTAAGGGCTCAACTACACTAAAATCATTGGCATATTCTAAGGCATAGCATATTACAGGTGCCAGCTGTTCGTCATTTTCCCTAAGTTTTGACAGGCAAACCGGGACAACCTGATCACTGATGCGAAAAAGTCTTCTCATGGCTTCGTCCATTTGCCATATTGACTGTTCCTTGCTTTTTAAGGACTCCAGGTAATCTAAAATTTGTTTTTTATATAAAAGTCGGTAATCGACTTTAGAAGCTCCTTCCTTAACTCTCTTTTGCATTGCCCGCTCCTTTCAAGATAACAAAAAATCGCTTCTATATTATAATATAATACATGCTTTTTAGCAATGTAATCTACCGTTATTGAACTTTATCATATATTGTTACTATATATATTATCATAAAATTGTATTTAATGGGAATTTAAATAAAGACACGATGAATTTTGTCATTTTCCAATAAAAAAAGGGTGACATTGTCGGAATTTCCTTTCATGTCACCCGGTATTTTAGGTCATTATTTAAAACGATCTTTTAATCTCTCCATTACCTGCGGCATCGTAGTGTATTCCATTTCATCTAGGGGTAAGCGGTGCGGTTCAAAGGGCCCTAGCTGCCTCATATAGTCAGCAATTTCAAGGGCTTTTTCGCGTGCCCTATCGAAAGCCACATCGGCAAAAAGATCCTGCGGACCTATAAGTCTCCCACTTGACAGTTGAAAGCCCATGGCAATTACTCGGGGCGGACCATCAAATCGGGTAGGAATAGCTTGCTTCTGCGATACGGGAATGATCGGGCCATGATGGGAACCCCTCATCCAGCCTGATACAAGATGTGGATTGGCAAAGGGCTCCAGGACTTCTCCCACTGCCGGAAGGCCGCTTTGACATCTTACTATCAAGACGGGATCATCCTTGCCCACATAGCGCCCTGCCATTTGGTTTAACTTTTGCGTTGAAGAAACGGCAGCTATCTCATTGTTTTTTGTGAACACGCTTTTTACTACAAAGCGATTTGGGGCTCCTAAAAATACCAGCAAATCGTACAGCTCTTCAGGACATGAAAAAGTAACGCTCTTATCTTCAAAAAGGTCCAAAACTTCAAAGCAAAATCCTGAATGCATCTTAGGGTCTATTACAAGGCCGATGGTATTAAAGGGGTCAGCAAATATTTTATAAAGTGGAAAATTCCAGGCACCCGGCTCGGTTTTATCTGCCATAAATACTATTATTGGCTCACTAGGCCGTTCTTCAAACTCCATCTCGGCTATTCCTGGCCCCATGCCCTTTATGTTGCCTGAAAAAGCGTCTGACAAAAGGTCCTGCCCGGCGCCATACATCTTTAAACTTTTGGCAACTTCGGTACAGTTTAAAAAGGTATTCCAGGCTAGGGCATGTATTGCTTCGGCATCTACTCCTTCTCTGTGGGTGAGAACCAGGTTGATATCGTCACCTACATTAGTTACAAAAAAGTCGATCAAAAGATGCTTTCCCGCTTCTTTCAGTGTCTCCTCTGCTTTATGCAGCATATCGGGATGAACGCTTCCGTGACCTACATATCCGCCAACATCTGCTTTAAACACTGAAAGGGTTACCCTTGAACTCATCTCGCATGCCTCCTGACAATATTATTATGTTGTACAATATCTTTTAAAAGAGTTTAATTGTGCTACACTATATATATATTCGCTACATCTTTAAACATTCCTGCTTCAAATGATAGTCCTAATATATTAAATAGTATGACATTTTACATGCAAAAAAAGAGTATAACAGCCCTTTTAACTGGCATGTTATACTCTTCGAATCTTAATTATTTATTCCCTCTCATTGTTGTTTTATTCTTCGGGGTAGTGCGACTTTTTAATATCGGATATGATCTCTAAAATTTCGTTTTTGTAAGAAGCGGGTGCGTTTATATAGCCCCAGCCCCTCTGAATCTGGAAAATCCCATCGTACGCCGCATCATGGTACGAACCTATAATATGGGGTATCCCCTTCTCCTCGAGCACAGCTGCCAATAATTTTGCCTCAATTTCATTTTCAAGAGTGGCAACCTTGATAATCTCTTCATACTTCATCAGTTTCCACCTTTTCCTAAAGCATTGATTTTAATTCATTAAACGCTTCTTTATATGCTCAACACGAACATATCGCCGTAACCCTTTTGGTCAAAAATACGGTTTACTATTCCCACTCGATAGTCGCCGGTGGTTTGGATGTGATGTCATATACAACGCGGTTTACTCCTTTTACCTCACCTGTAATCCTAGTTGAAATAGTATCCAACAAATCATAAGGTAGCCTTGCCCAATCGCCTGTCATGCCGTTATCGCTTACAATTGCCCTGATAGCGACTGTATGCGTATAGGTCCTCCTATCCCATATTACTCCTACACTTCGTATTCCGGGTAGAATGGCAAAGGCCTGCCAAAGATTCCTATAGATTCCAGCTTTTTTTATTTCATCTGTAACTATGAAATCTGCTTCCCTTAAAATCTCAAGTTTTTCCCTTGTAACTTCGCCTAAAACACGCACAGCAAGACCGGGGCCGGGGAAAGGCTGGCGATACACGAGTTCTTCAGATAGGCCTAATTCCAGACCGACTTTTCGCACCTCGTCCTTATACAATTCCCGCAGGGGCTCGATTAGTTCAAACTCCAAGTCCTCCGGTAGTCCGCCAACATTGTGATGGCTCTTGACAACTCCCGCTGATGAACTGCCGCTTTCAATTACATCGGGATATACTGTGCCCTGCACCAGAAAGTCAACTTCGCCAAGTTTTGCCGCTTCTTCTTCAAAAACCCTGATAAACTCTTCTCCTATAATCTTGCGCTTTTTTTCAGGATCAATTACGCCTTTTAGTTTATTTAAGAAGCGTTCCGAAGCATCTACAGCTATCAGGTTCATATTTAGCTTATCTTTAAAGGTTTGGATGACGGATTCAGGTTCGTTTTTGCGTAGCAGGCCGTTGTTCACAAAGATACAGGTTAAGTTATCGCCTATGGCCTTGTGCACTAAAAGGGCGGCTACCGATGAGTCCACACCACCGCTTAAGGCACATATGGCCTTTTTATCTCCCACCTTGTCTTTTATGAGTTTAATCTGCTCCTCTATAAAAGCCTTTGTGGACCAAGTTCCCCTGCTTTTGTTCATAATGATTCCTCCCGAAAAATTGATATATATAATAATTACAAGATGAATAAAGGCAAAAGGGTATAGCGTATTCATATGGGCATGCGGCCAATCAAAATGGACCGTACATTCCCTTTTCAGTAATTATCTTGTCCATCCTTACATCATGGCCTTCATATGGAATCTGTTCTATCATCTGCATCTCAAAAGCTACGGCAATTTTTTTTGCATCAGTTTTAAGCTTAGGCAAAAAATTGTCGTAAAAGCCGCCCCCGTATCCGATGCGGTATCCATTTTTATCAAAGACCACACCGGGTACCACAACAAGGTCAATCTCGTCTAAGGGTATTTCTTTTCTTTCCGGTGGCTCAAGTACTCCGAAGGTCCCGGGTTCCAGTTCATCAAGGCTTTTAATTTCTATCGCAAGGAGGCCGTACCCCTTTTTGACTCTGGGCACAACTAGCCTTTTCCCTTGGGCAACCGTATCCATAATGGCTTTCTTTGTCATAACCTCATTTCTCATGTCCACATAAAACATTACAACCTTAGCTTGCTTATACGCATCCGTCGAAAAGAGTATCGACATAATTATTTCACTTTTTTGTTCAACATCATGCAGCGGTAGCCGCAATCTCTGTTCCAAAATTTCTTTGCGCAGTTTGCTTTTGTCCTTCATATATTATCTCCACCACGTTTTTTTGCTATTATATCACATATTATGCCAGAAAAAAATGCCGAGGATATAACTCGGCACTAATTTGCAATAGTTATTTATCATAAATATCAGGATGGTATTTACTCTTTGATAATATTAGCATTATAAGACTCTAACAGTTTTTTAACATCCTGCGCACTTTCCATGCTTAAGGCCTTTTCTGCAATTTCCTTAGCTTCATCGTAGCTAATAGAACGAATTATCTTTTTGACCTGGGGTATGGAAGAAGCGCTCATGGAAAATTCATCAAGGCCCATGCCAAGCAGTATGGCCGTAGCCGATAGGTCTCCTGCCATTTCGCCGCACATGCCCGTCCACTTGCCGGCCTTGTGAGAAGCATCTATGACATTTTTGATGAGCCTTAGCACCGCCGGGTGGAGGGGTTCGTACAGTTTAGAGATATGTTCATTCATCCGATCAACTGCCAGGGTATATTGGATCAGGTCATTGGTGCCTATGCTGAAAAAGTCCACTTCTTCTGCCAGGATATCCGCTATTACTGCAGCCGAAGGGAGTTCTATCATGATACCCACTTGAAGCTCTTTGTCGTAGGGAATGCCTTCTCTTCCAAGTTCCTGTCTAGCTTCTTCAAGGATAGCATTTGCCCTTCTTATTTCTTCAACCCGGGATATCATAGGGTACATTATTCTCAGCTTACCGTAATGGCTGGCTCTCAAGATTGCCCGAAGCTGAGTCTTAAGTATCTCAGGCCTGTCAAGGCACATGCGTATTGCCCTCCAACCTAAAAAGGGATTGAGTTCCCCGGGCATATCAAGGTATGGAAGTTTTTTATCTCCTCCGATATCCAAAGTCCTTATGATGATAGCCCTAGGAGCCATCTTCTCTGCTACCATCTTGTAAGCTTCGAATTGTTCCTCTTCGGTGGGCAGGCTGTCCCTGTCCATGTATAGGAATTCCGTCCTGTACAGGCCCACACCCTCTGCTCCGTTTTCAAGAGCCCCCTTTAAGTCGTCAGGCGTACCTATATTGGCGCACAGTTCCACCTTCCTTGATTTGTCCCTGGTCTCGGCAGGAAGGTCTTTGAGTTCTTTCAGGCTCTGACGGTACTCCAAATACTCCGCTTTTAATCTCTCATACTCTTCTAAAGTAGCCTTATCGGGGTTTACGAATACTTTCCCTGCATTGCCATCGACTATAACCGTATCTCCGTCCTTTGCTTTACCGTAAATGTCAGTTAGACCTACAACTGCCGGTATTTCGAGAGACCTGGCCATTATGGCAGTGTGGGATGTCCTCCCTCCCATGTGTATTTGTCAACCGAAAAATGGGCCATATATTAATCGAAAACTGGGCCAGTTGTAAAAAA
>LFSJ01000203.1 GCA_001512695.1 Tepidanaerobacter sp. DTU063
CTGGCTATTTCCCGTTGAGAAAGCCCTTCTACGGCATAGAGTTTTCTGATAAGCTGGTACTGATCCTCTTTGATCATCTCCTTACCTCCTGTACATGAAGTGGTTGGTACCTCCAATATACAGGAGTTTGATTAAAGTGGATCACTTTTACGTTAGCGTTTGTCATTCAAATGGATCAGTTTTATATTAGCGTTTATACAGAATTTTGACTAAATCGGTTCAATTTCATTTTGGCGTTTATTATTTGGCCCATAGCGAGGTATTCTCATGAAACGAGCAACACTAGCAGTTATGATTGCAACGGTGCTTTCCAAGGTCCTGGGATTTGTTCGAGAAATGGTTTTGTCATATGTCTACGGGGCGTCTGGTATCACAGACGCCTATCTGATATCCCAAACCATTCCGACTGTCATTTTTTCTTTAGTTAGTGTCGGTATCGCCACCGGTTTTGTTCCAATGTATAGCCGCATTCTGGGTGAGTGTGGCAAGTCGGAAGCAGAAGAATTTACGAGCAATGTGAGTAATGCATTGCTCGTATTTTCGGTAATAATCGTGGTTTTTGTTCTCATTTTCGCACGACCTATCGTGAAGCTCTTTGCCTCAGGGTTTGCGGCGGAGACATTCGATCTAGCTGTCACGTTAACTCGGATCAGTGTTTTTGGAATGATTTTCACTGGAATGGTCGACATATTCTCAGGTTATTTGAGACTCCATGATAACTTCATTGTCCCAGCGGTAATCGGTTTCCCCATGAATTTTGTTATTATCGCATCGCTGTTCCTAAGCGCGAAAACTAGTGTTTACATGTTGGGTGCTGGGAGCTTTGCGGCCACAGCTTTGCAGTTTCTTTTCTGCGTTCCTTTCATTCGGAAAACCGACTACAGACACAAGCTGACTCTGAATCCGAGAGATGATCATTTGCAGTCGATGATACTCGTCGCGCTTCCGGTCATCATAGGAACGGCCATTAATGATATAAACATCCTTGTAGACCGAACATTGGCTTCTAGTATAACCGTGGGCGGCGTTTCGGCTTTAACCTACGCCAAGCACCTTATTGGATTTGTTCAAGGTCTGTTTGTTGTATCAGTGACTACGGTTCTCTATCCTATGATCGCTAAAATGGCAGCTGAAGGTAATATGAGAACCTTCAAAGGCTATCTTGCGGAAGCGATTTCCATGGTGAATCTTTTGGTGGTGCCTACGACAGTAGGCGCCATGATATTCGCTCGAGAGATAGTCACTCTTTTGTTTGGGCGAGGCGCTTTCACCACCGAAGCGATATGTGTGACGGGTGGTGCCCTGTTTTATTATTCCATAGGTATGATCGCCTTTGGGTTAAGGGACGTTCTTACTAGAGCCTTCTATTCGCTGCAGGATACTCGAACACCCATGATCAACGCGACCTTTGCTGTGGTCATTAACATTGTATTGAACATATATTTATCTAGGTTTATGGGGATTGGTGGGCTGGCACTCGCCACAAGTATTTCTGGATTCATCAGCGCAGTTTTGATGTTCCTAACCTTAAGAAGGAAAGTGGGTCCGTTCGGACTTAAAGGAATCACCACATCTTTTGTGAAGATTGTCTGTGCATCGGTTTTGATGGGTATAACTTCCTACGGTAGCTTCAGCATTTTCTGCCGGTTCTTCCGTCAAAATGTAGCGTTAATAGTTGCCATAGCCATCGGAGCGCTAACATACGGTATTCTAATTTTGCTTATGAGGATCCCCGAAGTAGATCGAACGGTGGAGGCTCTGAAGCAGGGAATCCAAGGAAAAGTGATAAGCAAGGCAGGCACTGACGAGTAAACGTGTTG
>LFSJ01000050.1:0-212 GCA_001512695.1 Tepidanaerobacter sp. DTU063
ATGGGCTTTTCGGGAAGTTCAGCACTATCTACCGTTTCCCGAACCTTTCGCATCATTTCGCGGCCGCCGGAAGCGTGGACGTTAAACATGAAAGCTCCGGTGCTCAGGGCTGCCCTAGCGGCCCCCGCGACGGTGTTTGGTATGTCGTGGAACTTTAAGTCAAGAAAGACCTTGCATCCCAGGTCGTTGATTTTGTTCACTATTTCGGGCCC
>LFSJ01000050.1:331-35728 GCA_001512695.1 Tepidanaerobacter sp. DTU063
GGTATCTAGGGCGATGATGACTTTGCTGTAGTCGTATGACATGATATGGCTCCTTTCGAGGGTACTTTATTGTTCAAAAAAACACTCAAGAAATAGGAGAAAAACCTCTTGTTATGATTTTCCCAATACCTGATATTACCTATAATTGCTTTGTGATTTAGCAGATTCCATGTATAAAACCGTTTCTCTTAGGTTGTGAAGATGGAGATAAATGGGCCAACTTAACGGGCGGTCAAAGACTGCACCTACAAGACAAACGGGGTAGATGCAGGGTGCGGGCTGCATGCTGGCATGCACTCTGCAGGATGCCGAATTGCCGTGAACCCCTGCGGAGTACAGGCTCAAGCTTTAGAATAACAGGTCTTGATTTGGGGGAGAGCTGCCACCATTTTCATCAACTTCGATTATATTATCGTCCTGACGCTACATTGAATAAGTTAAAACTAGCTGCCTGCATCTATTGGTGGGCGGCGCCGATTAGGTCCTGGAGCTTTGTTTCTTGCAGGTACAGGAAGGTTTTTAGGCCTTCGATTATTTCTATGGGGGCCATTGGGTTTACGAAGTTGGCGGTACCGATGGCCACTGCAGATGCTCCGGCCAGGATGAATTCAACCGCGTCCTGCCAGCTTGTAATGCCGCCCATGCCTATTATGGGCACTTGGACGGCTTCGTAGACTTCCCACACCATGCGCAGGGCCACGGGTTTTACGGCAGGACCAGAAAGGCCTGCAAAGGTGCGGTGAAACACGGGTTTTGCGCTGTGGATGTCAATTGCCATGCCCAAGAGGGTGTTTATAAGGGAAAGGGCATCTGCTCCGGCGTCAACTGCTGCTTTTGCGATTTCCTGAATATGGGTGACATTTGGAGAGAGCTTTGCAATGATTGGAAGCTGGGTGGCTTCCCGGACAGCTTTTACGACTTCAAAGGCGCTTTGTGGCTCCTGGCCAAAGGCCAGGCCTCCTTTTGCCACATTGGGACAGGATATGTTTATTTCCAATGCCGCTAGATTTTCAAGGCTTGATAGCTGTTTTGCTATTTTATAGTAATCATCTACCGTATCGCCGGAGATGTTGGCTATCACCGGGACTTTTAGTTGTGAAAGGCGGGGCCATTCTTCTTCTATAAATTTTTGAACTCCCGGGTTTTCAAGGCCCACGGAGTTTAACATGCCGGCAGGAGTTTCATGTATTCTGGGCGGGGGATTGCCTTCCCTTGGCAAAAGTGTCAGGCCTTTAGTCACCAAGGCACCCAATTTGTTAATATCGTAAAAATCGCCGTATTCATTGCCGAATCCGAAGGTCCCGGAGGCAACCATGACAGGGTTTTGCATTTTAATACCGGCAACATTTACTGAGAGGTCGATTTCATGAACCATCTTTATTCTCCTTTATGTCAGCTCTATTTCGCCGGCCTCGAAAACCGGCCCGTCCTTGCAAACCTTTTTATAAGCTCCCTGGGAAGATTTCACGGAGCATCCCAGGCATGCGCCTACGCCGCAGGCCATGCGTTCCTCCATGGAAAAGTATGCAGTTATGTCTTCAGCTGAGGCAATGTCCTTTAGGCCGGCCAGCATAGGCCTTGGCCCGCAGGCATAAATTACGAGCTTTGATTTGTCCTGGCATTGCTCCAGATATTCTTTTAAGAGTGCTGTGGGAAAACATTTATTGCCCAAAGAACCGTCATCCGTGCAAATTTCTAGCTCGATTCCCAGTGACTCAAAAAACTCTATGCCGAAGGCTTCCTGCTTGGTTTCAAAGCCCAAGAATACTTTAGGCATGGGACAAAAAGTCTCTTTTACGACACTCTTAGCGAGAAATAAAAGTGGTGCAACGCCAATCCCACCACCTACTATAACAGGAGTCTGGCCTTCATCCGGCATGGGAAAGCCCTGGCCAAGGGGCCCGATTATGTCTAAGCTGTCCCCCGGCCTCTTTCTGCAAAGCAGCTGAGTCCCCTGGCCCACTACCCTGTATATGATCTTTATGTTGCCAGTCTTTTTGTCCGCATCGGCTATGCTTATGGGCCTGCGAAGCAGGGGCGACAGGGAATCCGTGCAGCGGATGTGCAGAAATTGTCCGGGCCGTGCAGCTTCTGCCGTTTCGGCCGACTGGATTTCCATGAGGTAGATATCCGGGGCAATTTGAGTGTTCTGCATTATACTTGCAAAGGTAACTTGGGCGCTCAACAGGCAGCCCCCTTTCTTGAGTTATAGTCAAATATGTTAAAAACTTAGTGCCTGGCAACGAGGGGTTGGCAGCTGATGGAGGTGGCTTCGATAACCTTGTAGAGGGCTTTGGCCGTATCCAGGGAGGTTAAGCATGGAATGCCGTCTTCGGCTGCCACCCTGCGTATTTTAAAGCCGTCCCTTTGGGGGGCCTTGCCCCTGGTCAATGTGTTTATTATCATGTCGATTTTCTTTTGTCTCAATAGGTCTATGATGTTAGGGGAACCTTCCTCCACCTTGTTTACGAATTCGGCAGGAACCCCAACTGCCTTTAGGGCCTTTGCGGTGCCGTTGGTGGCATATATCTTAAATCCCAGCTCCCAAAACTTTTTCAGGAGCTTCACGGCTTCATCTTTATCCCTGTCGGCAATTGTGGCCAGGATGGCTCCATCCGTCGGCACCGTAAGTCCCGAACCGGCAAAGGCCTTGTAAAGGGCCTTTTCGAAATTCCGCTCCATGCCCAACACTTCACCGGTAGACTTCATTTCTGGTCCCAGGGAGGGCTCTACCATGCGGAGCTTGGAAAAGGAAAATACGGGAGCCTTCACCGCCACAAAATCAGGTTTATCTGCCAATCCCCCCTTGTAGCCCAATTGGGTTAAGCTTGCTCCCAGGGCTATCTTTGTGGCTATGTTTACCATCGGGATGCCGGTTATCTTACTCATGTAAGGCACCGTCCGGCTAGAGCGGGGATTGACTTCGATGATGAAAACCTCGTCGTCTTCTACTACAAACTGTATGTTTATCAAGCCCTTTACCGCAAGCCTCTGGGCTATGCGGGTGGTGTAATCCACTACTTTCTCCACGGCAGCTTTGCTCAAGGTCTGATGGGGGTATACCGCTATGCTGTCCCCCGAATGGATACCGGCCCGCTCTATGTGTTCCATTATGCCGGGAATGAGCACTTCGCTGCCGTCACTTACAGCATCGACTTCCACTTCGATGCCGGCTATATACCTGTCGATCAGCACCGGCTTTTCGCTGGAAGCCTCCACGGCAGTCTCCATGTAACTCTTTAGTTCTTTTTTGTTATACACGATTTCCATGGCCCTTCCCCCGAGGACGTAGGAGGGTCTCACCAGCATGGGAAAGCCTATGTCATCTGCCTTGGCCAGCGCTTCTTCCACGCAGCGGGCAGCGGTGGCCTTCGGCCGGGGAATTCCAAGTTCACTCAACAGTTCATCGAACTTCTCCCTATCTTCTGCCAGGTCTATGGATTTGACATCGGTACCTAAAATCTTGACACCCTGATTGTGCAGGGCTGCCGCCAGGTTGATGGCGGTCTGTCCGCCAAACTGGACAATCACACCCAGAGGCTTTTCTCTTTCGATGATGGCCATTACATCTTCTAAATAAAGGGGCTCAAAGTACAGCCGGTCTGCCGTGTTAAAGTCGGTGCTCACCGTTTCCGGGTTGTTGTTGATTATAACAGTCCTGTACCCGGCCTCTTTGGCCGCCCATACCGAGTGGACGGAACAGTAGTCAAATTCGATGCCCTGGCCAATGCGGATAGGGCCGGAGCCAAGGATGATAACAGACGGCACATCCTGCAGGTCTGCCCCATTTTCCCCATTATAGGATGAGTAAAAGTAGGGCAAGGCTGATGAAGGCGCCGATGGACAGGTGTTTACGGCATTGTAGGCGGGCAAAATTTCCTTGTCTTTCCGCATATTCTTTATGTCTTTTTCGCTCTTGCCCGTTAAATCTGCAATGAGCCGGTCGGGAAACTGCATGGCCTTTGTCTCTTTTAAAAGCTGGGGCGATATGCTTTCCTCTGCCAGCCGTTTTTCCATCTCGACGATATTTTGTATTTTATTAATAAAGAATTTGTCGATTTTGCTTAAATCGTGTATTTCATCTACCGTCAGGCCCTGCCGCAGCCCTTCGGCCACGGCAAAGAGCCGCTCATCTGTGGCCTTTGAAATCTTGTACTTGATGGTGTCTAAATCCGCATCTTTCAGGCTCTTTAGCTGCAGGCCGATAATTCCCTGTTCTAAAGACCTGGCCGCCTTCATGAGGGCCCCCTCGAGATTTTTGTCAATGGCCATGACCTCCCCGGTGGCCTTCATCTGAGTGCCTAAAAACCTGTCGGCGTCCACAAACTTGTCAAAGGGCCAGCGGGGCATCTTTACGACTACGTAGTCAAGCGACGGCTCGTAGTAGGCGCTGCCGACGCCGTTGACGGGATTTTTTATCTCATCCAGGGCCAGGCCCGTTGCGATTTTGGCGGTAACCTTTGCGATGGGGTAGCCGGCAGCCTTGGAGGCCAAGGCACTGGAACGGCTCACCCGCGGATTTACTTCGATGACATAGTACTTGCCCGTAGAGGAATCCAGGGCAAACTGTACGTTGCAGCCCCCTTCAATGCCGAGGGCCCGGATTATTTTAAAGGATGCTCTTTTCAGCTTCTCGTATTCATCCTTGGTCAGGGTCTGGGATGGTGCTACGACCACGCTGTCCCCCGTGTGAATTCCAACAGGGTCGATGTTTTCCATGTCGCAGACGCATATGCACTGGTCCTTTCGGTCCCGAATGATCTCAAACTCAACTTCCTTCAAGCCCAAGAGGCTCTTTTCGAGTAGGACCTGGTGGATGCGGCTGAGCCTTAGGCCGTTGTAGGTTATCTCCATCAGTTCTTCCTCTGTATTTGCCACGCCGCCGCCGGTGCCACCAAGAGTATAGGCAGGCCGGACGATTAAAGGCAGTCCCACTTCCCTGGCAAAGGCCCTGGCCTCTTCCAGGCTGTGAACTATCCGGCTGTCGGGCACCGGTTCGTTGATTTCCTCCATGAGTTTTTTAAAGAGTTCCCGGTCCTCCGCTTTTTTTATGGAGGTTAAGGGCGTCCCCAAGAGCTTTACGCCTTCCCTGTGCAGGATGCCCTTTTCCGCCAGTTCCACGGCCAAGTTTAAGCCTACCTGGCCCCCCAAGGTGGGCAAAAGGCCGTCAGGCCTTTCCCGGCGCAAGATCTTGGCTGCAAATTCCAGGGTCAGGGGCTCTATATATATTTTGTCCGCTATATGTGAATCGGTCATGATGGTAGCAGGATTGCTGTTAATTAAGATTACCTCATAGCCTTCTTCCCTGAGGGACAGGCAGGCCTGGGTGCCGGCATAGTCGAATTCTGCCGCCTGGCCGATTACAATCGGCCCCGAACCGATAACCATGATTTTTTTGATAGTCTTATCTTTAGGCATAACAAATCTCCCTTCCTAAAGGCCCATGCGCTAAAATCGTATTCGTATATTTATTCATTATATTGTATTTTAACACGATATTTTCCGTATATCAATACATATTTTTGTATATTTATTCATCACATTTCCGAATACGCACTTTTGCCGTCCACTATGGTCATGACCGCCTTGCCTTTTAATTTAAAACCGTGGAAAGGAGTGTTTCGGCCTTTGGAGAAAAATTTGTCTTTATCCACCGTCCATTCCCGCTCCAAATCTATTACGGTAATATCTGCGGGTCCTCCTACCTTAAGTGTTCCCATGTCAAGGCCTAATACTTTGGCAGGACCCACCGTCATTTTTTCGATGACCGTGTTTAAGGGAATGCCATTTTCCCCTACTACTTTTGTCAAGATAACTCCAAGGGCAGTTTCAAGGCCTATCAGGCCAAAAGCCGCCTTGTCAAATTCCAGGTCTTTTTCGTCTATGTGGTGGGGCGCATGGTCTGTGGCGATGGCATCTACGGTGCCGTCCTTTAAGCCTTCCAGGAGTGCCTCTAGGTCCTCTTTCGTCCGAAGGGGCGGATTTACTTTTGCATTGGTGTCATAGTCCATTACCGCTTCCTCGGTGAGGGTAAGATGGTGCGGTGTAACTTCACAGGAAACCTTTACTCCTTCCCGCTTTGCCCATCGCACAAGTTCCACTGAACCCCTTGTGCTTATGTGGGCTATGTGAACGGGGGTTTTCATTTCTCTGGCCAGCAAGATGTCCCTAGCCACCATTATCTCTTCACAGGCACTGGGTATTCCCATGAGGCCCAGCAGGGTGGATACGCGGCCTTCGTTGATCTGGCCCCCTTCAAAAAGGCTGGGATCTTCACAGTGGTCGATGATCAGCCTGTCGAACATGGCCGCATAGACCATGGCCTTTCGCATCAAGGAGGCACTTGCCACGGGCTTACCGTCGTCGGAAAAGGCTACCGCTCCTGCCCTGGCCATGTCTCCCATCTCGGTAATCTCCTCACCCTTTTGGCCCTTGGTCACGCAGCCTATGGGGAGGACTTTTACCTTTCCCACCTTTGAAGCTTTGGATTTCACGTATTCGATAAGGGAACTGTTGTCTAAGGGCGGGTTGGTGTTGGGCATGCAGGCCACCGCGGTAAAGCCTCCGGCAGCGGCGCTCATGCTGCCCGACTCTATATCTTCCTTGTATTCGTAGCCGGGGTCTCTAAAGTGAACGTGCATATCTATTAGACCGGGAGTTGCTAGCTTTCCCGAAAGGTCGATTATCTCTGTATCGCTTATATTTATATCCGGCTTAATCTCTGCGATTTTACCATCTACTATTAGAATGTCCATTATGGCATCAAAATTTTGGCCGGGGTCTAAAAGCCTTGCTCCCTTTAAAAGTGTTTTCATCATCGGCTTCCTCCTATCAGATGGTATAGTACCGACATGCGCACGGCGACGCCGCTTCTCACCTGCTGGTTGATGACGGATTGGGGCCCGTCGATTATTTCAGATGTAAGCTCGATTCCACGATTGACGGGGCCGGGATGCAGCAGTAGGGCGTCGGGCCTGGCCAGGGCCAGCTTGTCCCTGTTTAGGCCGAAAAGCCTGGCGTACTCCCTTATAGTGGGGAAAAGGGCCTTCTGCTGCCGTTCCAGCTGAATCCGAAGGGCGATTACTACGTCTGCATCTTTGACGGCCTCTTCAATTGTCTCGGCCAGCTTTGCTCCCGTCTGTTCAATGTCCGGGAGCATCAGGGTGCTGGGGCCAGCCACATAAACTTCCGAGCCCATTTTCGTAAAGCCGAAGATGTTTGACCTGGCCACGCGGCTGTGAAGTATATCGCCTATTATGGCAACTTTCAGGCCCGACAGGGTCCCCTTCCTTTCCCTCACCGTAAGCATGTCAAGCAAAGCCTGGGTGGGATGTTCATGGGTGCCGTCACCTGCGTTTATCACCGATGCTGAAACATGGCGGGTCAAATAACTTGCCGCCCCCGAGCTGCTGTGCCTGATTATAACGGCATCTACCCCCATCATCTCTAGGGTTTTGGCGGTATCCTTTAAGCTCTCACCCTTTCGCACACTGCTTGCAGAAGATGTAAAGTTGATGGTGTCGGCGCTGAGGTATTTGCCTGCAAGCTCAAAGGAAGTCCGGGTCCTGGTACTGGGTTCGTAAAAGAGGTTCACTATGGATTTTCCCCGGAGGGTGGGAACCTTTTTTACGTCCCTGTCCATGATTTCTTTAAAGGATTCCGCAGTATCAAGGAGAAGTTCGATATCGGATTTTTTCACATTTTCAAGGCCCAAGAGGTGTTTTTGGCTGAGCATAAAGCTCCTCCTTCCAAGTTAAGTTTACTAAAAAACCCTGCCCAGTAAGGGCAGGGTAGGTTTGGGGAATTTTCCGCATAAGTATGGCAGCTAAGCTGAGTTTATCAAAAAAGCCTTTTTCCGAGGCGGAAAAAGGCATTCGTGTCCCTAGAAGTTGCTGCAAGTTCTCATGCGCTTAACCTTCCCGGCCTCACTGGACCAGATTTAAAGGTTGCTTTCAGTTTTTATTTTTTTAAATATATCACAGCAAAGAAGCCTTGTCAAATATTTTTCATCATCAGTCTAACTAAGACAGCTTCCCGGGTCATGTCGCCGGTGGAGATGGCACCGGCCTTGAGCGCCCTTTGGCCAACTTCATACCTGGTCAAATCAGCCCCTTCAAAGGGCACCTGTGTAGTAACGGCAACGGTGATCCCTGCCGCTATCAATTCCTCAATTGCGGGAATCAAATTCCTGGGCTCTCGAAAGCAGACTCCCCCCATGCCAAAAGCCTCGATGAGCAGCGAATGATAGCCCCTGTCCTTTGCATATAGCAGTACATCGGGCTCCATGCCAGGGTAAAGTTTGATAAGCAGCACCTGCGGGTCAATGGCATCGTAAATTACGGCATCTTTGGCTTGGTCGCTATCATCGATTTGGCCTTCGCCTTTCAGCAGTTTCTGCCAGATACCTTCGAGCCTAGCTCTCTCTCTTCGCAAAAGCTCTTTGTCCCAGCGGATATCGCTTTCAACAAAACCCACTTCCGCTGCATTGATGCTGGCAAAGGCATCAATGCTCTCGGTCTTTACCTTGGAAGCCCTGTCCCCCATAATGATTTTGCCGCCGAATACCACGAATACCCCGGCCTGTCCCGAGACGGCCACCTTAAAGCTGTCAATGAGATTGCGAGCAGCATCGCTTTCCTCTTCTCCTATGGACCTTTGGGAACCGGTAATAATAACCGGCTTTTTTAAGTGTGTGAGCATATAGGTCAAAGCCGAAGAAGTGTATGCCAGGGTATCGGTGCCATGGGCGATGACCGCACCGTCACAGCTTGCCAGGGCTTCCAGGGTCTTTTTGGCTATTACTGGCCAGTCCTCAGGCTGCATATTGGAACTGTCGATGTTCATAATGAGATGGCCCTCAATTTCGGCAATACTAGAAAGCTCGGGTACCAAGTCTAGCATCTCTTTTTCCGTAAAGGCAGGCCGCAAGCCTTCAGGAGTCGGGACACTAGCGATAGTGCCGCCCGTAGCTATAAATGCAATTTTCCTTTTCACGGTTGTTACCTCCATCTTGCATGGGTTATATCTTAGTTCTCCACAGAATCAATTATTCCTCCTGCAATAAACATGTAATATTGTGAATTATGTAAGTAGTGCAGCTATATCGTTAGTTGGGACATATAAACATATGAAAAATATTGTGATTTCATTTGCAATTAAATAAACGGAGTAATATAATCTTTTATGTAAGTGAAGGGAGGGACAAAGTTCGTATAACTAATCATCTGAATCAAAATTTTACATTAAAGGAGATGAATTATCATGAAAGGCGAGCTAAAAACTGAACCAGCCCGCAGTAGTCTGTTTAACAAGTTTTTAGACATTATCGAAATAGCCGGTAATAAGCTGCCGGACCCAGTTATATTTTTTACCTTGCTGTGTGTAATCATATTAATTCTGTCTTGGGTTGCAGAGTCTGCAGGTTTAGAAGCCGTAAACCCCGGTACCAATGAAACCATTAAAGCCATCAGTCTCTTGAATAAGGATGGTTTAATACGCATGCTGACCAAAATGGTTAGTAATTTCAGCAGCTTTCCACCCCTGGGCCTTGTCCTGGTGACAATGGTGGGCGTAGGTATTGCCGACAAAGGTGGACTAATAAATGCCCTTATGCGTTCTGCTGTTGCGGGAACGCCGGCTTCCCTGCTGGTGCCAATCATCGCCTTTATTGCCGTAATCAGTAACGGCGCCGGTGACTGCGGGCCTATAGTATTGCCGCCCCTTGCTGCGGTTATTTTTTTGAGCTTAAAGCGCCATCCCCTGGCCGGCATGGTTTTGGCTTACGGCGCCTGCTTGGGCGGCTTTTCGGCAAATGTCCTGGTCACGATGACCGACGCCCTTGCCGCAGGATTTACGCAGCAGGCTGCACAGCTGATAGATCCAAATTATGTGACAAACCCCGCCAACAACTGGTTTTTCCTGATAGCAGCAACCGCCATATTTATTCCCGTATCAACATATGTAAACAGCAAAATTGTTGAACCTCGCTTGGGCACTTATACAGGAGAAAGCGTATCCAATGAACCCATTACCGAAACAGAGCGGAAGGGTCTCAGGGCGGCAGGTATTGCCACACTGGTCTACGTTGCCATACTGGCCCTCCTCACCTTACCACCGAATGCCGTCCTCCGTCATCCGGAAACCGGAGGCCTTGCAGTATCTCCCTTCATCGACAGTATAATTCCAATAACCATGTTGCTGTTCTTAATACCGGGTTTGGCATACGGGTATGCCTCCGGAAGTATTAAAAGCAGCAGGGATATCTCTGCCATGATCAGCAAGTCGATGGCCGAACTGGGATCATTCTTGGCTTTGGCCTTTGTGGCATCACAGTTCTTGGCCTATTTTACTTGGAGCAATCTGGGCCCGATTATCGCCATTAAGGGCGCCGAGTTTTTGCAAAACGTCGGTCTCACGGGCGTTGGCATGTTAGTCGGCTTTATTTTAATCAGTACCATTATAAATATCTTCATCCCCAGTGCATCTGCAAAATGGGGTATCCTGTCTTCGATCTTTGTCCCCATGCTCATGATCCTGGGTTATAACCCAGCTTTTACCCAATTGGCATATAGAATAGGTGACTCCATCACAAATCCCATAACACCGCTGATGCCATACTTTGCCATCCTGCTAGGATATGCCCAGCAGTATGACAAAAACATCGGAATGGGAACATTAATTTCTCTGCTGATTCCTTATTCCATGATAATGGGAGTGTTCTGGATAATCTTGTTTATAATTTGGTTCTTGCTGGGCTTACCGGTAGGTCCCGGTGCACCCATATTTTTGTAAAATTTCCCAACAACTTTGAGGTGATTAAATGATTGATGTGTTAGCCTATATAAGGCAAGAAGCTGAAAAGCTGTACCCGGAAGCCGTGAAAATGCGCCGCGATTTCCACAGGCACCCGGAACTGGGCTTTAAAGAAGTTCGCACGGCAAAAGTAGTGGCAGATTATTTGCGGGCTTTAAATCTTGAGGTTACCGAAGGCGTGGGCAAAACCGGCGTTGTGGCAGTTCTAAGCGGGGACCAGGCTGGCAAGACGGTGGCCCTGAGGGCTGATATGGATGCCCTTCCAATTCAGGAAGAGACGGGCCTTGATTTTGCATCGGAAATCCCCGGCGTAATGCATGCCTGCGGCCATGATGGCCATACGGCCATGCTCCTTCAGGTTGCAAAGCTCCTATCATCGATGAAATCCAGGCTGAAAGGCCGGGTCAAATTCATCTTCCAGGCGGCGGAAGAATTGTCCCACGGGGGCGCCACCTTGATGTGTCAGGAAGGAGCAGTCGATGACGTAGATGCAATTTTTGGGCTGCACATATGGCCGACCCTTGAAACAGGCCATATTGGCGTATTGAGCGGCCCCATGATGGCCAGTGCAGACTACGGCTATGTAACCGTAAAGGGAAAAACAGGTCACGGCTCACAGCCTCACAAGGCTGTAGATGCCTGCGTGGTTGCGGCACAAGCCATACTTGGAATACAAACTGTAGTCAGCCGTCAAATAGATGCTTTGGACCCGGCAGTAATCAGCATAGGGTCTATTTCAGGGGGCACTGCGGCAAATGTCATTGCCGATGAGGTTAAATTCGCCTTTACCGTGAGGGCCTTGAGCAAGGAGAACCGCGAAAAAGTTCCGGTACTTGTAGAAAGGACAATAAAAGGAATAACCGAAAGTGCCGGCGCAACATACGAATTTAATTACGATTACTGCCTGCCGCCGGTAATCAATGACAGCAAAGCTGTAGCCCTCGTTGAAGAGGTAGGAAAACAGCTTCTCGGGGAAGATAAAGTAATAAGGCTCAGCAAGCCCGTAATGGGTTCCGAAGACTTTTCCTTTTTCCAGGAAAAAGTCCCAGGTGCCTACTTCTTCCTGGGTGGCAAAAACGAGGAGAAGGGAATTGTCCCACTGGCACACAACAGCAAGTACAACTTTGACGAAGATGCCATGCTCACGGGCATATCAATGATGGCGGCTATTGCACATAAGTTTTTATCTTAAAAATATCGGCAGCTGCATAAAAAACATCTTGCTTTTGCAGGAAATTACTTTCAGCTAACAACAATAATGACCACCTGAAAAGGGGTGGTCATTATTTTATGTTATGGTTCAATTACGCTTATGGGCTCAATGGATCTTTTAAGGAACTTTTCGCCCACACGGACAAATTTTTCCGGATCGTCACTGACAAAATACCGATAACTTGCCGGTGCATTGGCTTTTCGAAGTAGGTTGCCCCCATTTAATATCTGCCAAACTTCCTTGGCCGTCTCTTCTGCCGAGTCCACCAGCCGAACTCCTCTTCCCATGATTTGCCCTATTGCCGGCTTTAAAAGTGGATAGTGGGTACAGGCTAGTACCAGGGTATCTATTCCCTGCCCCTTTAGGGGTTCCAGGTAGATTTTGGCGGTGATTAAGGCAGCTTCATTTTCCAGCCAGCCCTCTTCTACCAGCGGAACAAACAAGGGGCAGGCCTTTGAATATATGCTGATGCTTTCGTTTAAGGCATTAATGGCCCTTTCGTAGGCACGGCTTTTTGTGGTGCGCTCGGTGCCGATTACTCCCACCCTGTGATTCCTGGTAGCATTTACCGCAGCCCTGGCCCCCGGCTCTATAACTCCAAGGACCGGCACCCTTGTTGAGGCGGCAAGCTCTTCAAGACAGGTGGCACTGACGGTGTTGCAGGCTATGACGATTAGTTTAACATCCTGGCTCAGCAAGAATTTTAGGCCTTCAAAGGCAAATTGCGTAATCGCTTCCGGTGATTTGGAACCATAGGGCACCCGTGCCGTGTCTCCAAAATAGACTATATTTTCTCCGGGTAACAGTTTCATGATTTCGCCGGCTACAGTCAGGCCTCCAATACCCGAATCAAAGACTCCGATGGGTATATTGCTCATTTGGATTGTTCAGCTCCGTCCTGTTTTGTGAATTTGTGTATTTTATACACGATGTTATTGTATTAGCTATGGTCAATAATACCACACTTAAACAGTAGGGACAATAAAATGAGGATGGGATTCTTTTACAAAGCGCAAGTTTCCCGGGACCCAACTGCAATCATTGCTTGCGTGTTGGGTGGGGTTCTTGGTTCGGCACAAGCTTCACCAACTTTTTATCAGTTGCCACAAACAGGCTCAAAGCTGCCGGCGCAATCGCCCTTATCGTTTCACCTTCCAGGAACCGTCTACATTTTAAACTTTCAATATCGTATGCCACGAGCCCCCCTTCGGTCCCTATAAAACACGTTTTCTTCAATACTACGGGCGATGTTGTGGGAGCAGCAGGCAAGTCTGCCGCCCATTTTGTCTGGCCACTTTGAAAGCTGATAGCGACCACTTCTCCCTTGTAATTTGCCAGGAGCATAAAATCCGGATGGAAGGCCGGCATCATAAGCTCATCATCGGTAAACTTTTTTTGCCATATGAGGCTTCCCAACAGGGGATTTATGGCATAAATCCGAGCATCCTGCGATACTGCAAAAATCTTGCCGTCCCATATGGCCAGGGGAAGCTTTATCATATCGGAGACTTTTGTCTTCCAGTAGAGGGTCCCTTCGTCATCGAGACAGTAGATGTTTCTGTCGTACGAGGCAAAGTAAATCAAATCATATCCCAAGGTCGGTGAAGTGCAAAAGGCGCCAGAGGTCCTGTACTTCCACAGTGCCTTGCCCTTTCGGTCGAAGGCATGAAGGCTTCCCCATGAAGAGGCATAAATTTTCCCACCCCTTGCGGCAACGGCTGTAGTAAAATTATCTTGGCTTATGCTTTGTAGCCTTTTGCCGGAAAATAAATCGAGTATTTCAAGGTTTTGTGCTGGTATGAGCAGTTGCCCTTCGGATATGACAGGGGCTGCCACGGGAAAAATCTTAGCAGTCCTCCAAAGCACTTTCCCCGATATTAAGCTTATGGCGAGGACCTGCTCTTTTGTTGTCACAATCAACCTGTCTGAGGTGGAGTTTAGCCAAAGAACATCGGAAATATTCCAGGTCTTGCTAAGTGTAAGTTGTGCAGTAATCGGAGCCGGCAAGTACCCAGTATGGGCAAAGTCATGACAGGGAGTGTGCCACTTGTTTATTCCTGCCTGCACCAGTTCTGTTAATATATTAAACTCATCGTCCGAGACTTTACCATTTTGTTTTAGCTTGAAAAAGCTCTGAAATTCCCTGACCGCCTCGGAGGTTCTATATCCAAATACCCCGTCAACTCGGGCACGAAAAAATCCCAAATGTTTTAAGGCCTGCTGCAGCCGACGCACATCGGTCCCCTTAATCAGGGGCCTTTGTTTTTTTAGCTGACGACTGCCAAAAGCTACTCTAGGCAAGCTCAAGGCAACACCACCTAGCCTTATAATAAGCTTTGCGATATAAATATTATATTCAGTGCACAAGCAGTCGGTTACAGCTCTTTGCCCCGAATAAATCGTCAACAGAAGGTAAATTCTATTAACAAGCCCATAAAAATGAACTTTTGAATTTTTTGGGACGGGTACAAAATATTCATGAACTTTAAACTTTTGGGGACGGGTACAAAATATTCAAAGCGGAGCCGGTTCCGCCCAACAACATTAGCAGAAGCCAAATATGGCAAGCGAAACGTCCCCCTGCCATGTTTAAGGAGAGTTATATGATAACGCGGCGGGAATTTTTAAAACTGTGCCTCTCTTCAGCAGCTCTCAGCCTGTCGGGGATTTTGCTGCCGAAAGTTGCTGAAGCTTTAGATGAACGGGGAGAAAAAGTAACGGTCATATGGCTTGAAATGATGACCTGCACCGGGGACTTTCTCTCCTTTGCCAACACTTTAAACCCTGATGTGGAGCAGCTGATAAAAGATACGATAAATCTTGAATTTCAAAATACCATGATGGCCGCCGAAGGTGAGCTTGCCTTACAGCACCTGTACGATGTGGCAAGCCGCGAAGAGGGAAGGTACATACTGGTGGCGGAAGGCACCGTTCCCACAAGGGACAATGGCTTTTACGGAATTACCGGTTACTACGAAGACGGCACTCCTCTTAAAGACATCGATGCAGTCAAATTCTTGGGCAAGCGGGCAAAGCATGTCATAGCTATAGGTACCTGTGCATCCTTCGGAGGCCCTTATGCGGCAAGTCCCAATCCGTCAGGATCTGTCCCGGTGCACAAGGTATTAAAAGGGATCCAGGTCATAAACGTGCCTGGATGCCCTGCACATCCGGACTGGTTCGTGGGAACTTTATCCCATGTTATTTTATACGGCGTTCCCAGTCTCGATGCCTTTGGACGGCCCCGTATGTTTTACCGGCATACCATACACGATTTTTGTCCAAGGCGTCAGCACTTTGAAAACGGCATTTTTGCAAAAGAACCGGGAGATGAGGGATGCCTATTTCAAATAGGCTGCAAAGGTCCCGTTACATACTCCGACTGCCCTACCCGGAAGTGGAACAGCATGCACTTAAATTGGCCGGTAGGTGCCAATACCCCCTGCATAGGCTGCGTTAGCCCCGAATTCCCAGATAGAATGTCACCTTTTTTTGCCCATCTGCAGGATGTGAATCTGCCTAATATAAATGTAAATGCTTCATTAATCGGGAAAGCTGCCATAGGCACTGCCGCAGCAGCCATCGGAACTCATGCCATTGTAAGTGCCGCTAAGGGCCGCATATTCAGGCACCTTGCAGAATCCAGCGAAACCAAAGATGTTGGCAAAGAGCTGGAGAAAGTTGTGGAGGAGAAGTTAAGTGGGGATAAGATTTCGGATGAAGACATGCAAGGCGTGGAAAAATCCCCGTCAGGGTCTGAAAATAAATCGGTTGCAAAGCCGGAAAACACCGCAAAACACTGTGAAGAAATTTCCCGGGAGCTGATCCCCTCTCGGCCAAAAATAAAAAGGCCGAAAAAATTGGTTACCAGGAAGTTGAGAAGGTGATTGTTTGCCTACTAAGATCATCAGTCCAATAACCAGGCTGAACGGTTTTTGGCGCATCGACGTAAATATCGAAAATGGCCAGGTGGTAGATGCATATTCAAGCGGTATCTTTTTCAGGGGGATAGAAAAGATTCTACACGGCAGGGACCCCAGGGATGCCGTATATTTAACCCAGCGCATATGCGGCATATGCTCTACCGCCCACGGCCTTGCCAGCAGCCTCGCCCTGGAGGACGCTTTTAAGATTAAGCCCCCAAGAAACGGCATCATCATCAGGAATCTGCTCTTTGGAGCAGACCTTTTGCAAAACCACATTCGGCACTTTTACTTTCTGACCGTACCGGATTTTGTCAGGGGACCCGACAGGCCACCCTTTGTCCCCCGATATGAAGTAGACTATCGCCTTTCTAGAACCGAAAGCGATAAAATTTACGAAAACTACATGGAAAGTATACACATATCCCGGGCAGTCCATGACATGGTCACCATATTCGGTGGCAAAATCCCCCACAACCACGGCATTTTGGCGGGTGGCGCCACGGTCCCACCCACTGCTGACAATGTGCGCATGTTTATGTCGCTACTTCAAAAAGTGCGGAGTTTTGTTCAAAATAAGATGATGGCTGATTTGGAAAAAATAGCAACAGCTTATGAAGATTATTACAAGATAGGCATCGGCACCGGCAATTTGATGGCCTTCGGCATGTTTCCCCATCCCGACAAAAAAGATGATTTTTACTTTAAGCCCGGCATAATCATCGGCAAAAAACGGGAAAAGCTGGATGCCATGGCCATCACCGAGCATATAAAGTATTCCTGGTACAGAGCTTCCCCTCCCCTGCATCCGGAGGAAGGGGAAACCCAGCCCGATACCGGCAAAGAGGACGCATATTCCTGGGTAAAGGCCCCCAGGTACAAAGGCCATCCGGTGGAGGGCGGGCCACTGGCCAGGCTCATCTTAAGCGGTGATTACAAGGGCGGCCACAGCGCCATGGACCGGATTGCCGCTCGAGTAATGGAGGCGAATATCGTATCAGAGATGATGGAAGAATGGTGCCGGCAGCTTGAGATAGGAAAGCCTGTATTTACACCGTACGATATGCCGGCAAATGCGGAGGGAATCGGGATGGTGGAGGCCATGAGAGGGGGCCTTGGCCACTGGATGAGGATGAGAGCCGGCAGGATAACACATTATCAAATTATCACACCCTCTGCCTGGAACTGTTCGCCGCGGGATGACGAAGGCAGGCGCGGGCCCGTCGAGGAGGCATTAATAGGCACGCCGATAGAAGATTTTGACCAACCCATCGAGGTGGGGAGAGTTGCCCGAAGCTTTGACCCCTGCCTTGCCTGTGCAGTACATATGATTGACATGAAAGGGCGGGAAAAATATGTTGAAATCCTTTGAGGAATCAAAGGAAGCTCAAGACATAGCTGTAAAAAAAAGGAATATTGTCACGATCTCTTATGTCAATATACTCTTGTATCCACTCCCCATAAGGATCTTTCACTGGGTACTAGTCGCAAGTCTTTCCCTTACCATTATCAGCGGTTTGATGATAAGTTGTGCATATGCCCTAGTTCCAATGAAATCGATAAGATTCATCCACATATCTGCTGGCTTTGTGGCCTTTGGCATTGTGCTGTATCGCCTGGGGTACGCCTTTATGTCCGGAGATTACAGGAATTTTTCCATAAAACTAAAAGATTTTAAGACATTTCCCGACCTTGCAAAATACTATCTTTTTTTGAGGGAAAACCCTCCAGCTTTAAGGACTAAGTACAACATCGGACAGAAAATAACTATGCTGTCCTGGCTAATGGGCATACTGTATCAAACTTTTACCGGCATTATGCTGCTAAACTCATCCTTTGTATCCAAAACTTCTGCATTATCGCTTTTGTCAAAGTTGATTCTGCCCCAGTACCTTAGAACGACCAAGTACTTTATTTCAATTTATTTCGTCATCACCATTATGCTTCACATATACCTGGCCCATACCGAGGATATTGCTAAGAGCCAGTCTATGCTTACCGGTTGGGTAAGGGTAAAAAGGAAAAACAACAATTAAAAAAATACAACAATGCTATCAGAGATGGATGCCGTATAACTGAACTTTGCCGTTTCACTAAAAAACCGGAGCTAGAACTTCGCCCCGGTTTTTCGTGCGCTTTCAGGAGTGCTTAGCTCTGGGTTTTGCCATTTTGTTCGGCAAGGGCCTTTTCCGCTTTTTCAATGGCAAGTCTCACCAGATTACCGCAGTTTCTGGATGAAACTTCACCCCAGCCTTTCTTCGCCACCGTATCTGCCACACCAAGTTCCTTAGCCAACTCGTACTTAAGGTCCTCAGACATGACACTACGACGACGAGCCATGAGCCCACCTCCTTTGTTTTTCACGCACTATTATTATCTTGTGTTCAATAAAATTTTTTATGATGGTAATTTCTAAACCGCTTTTTAGCTAAATTTTTTTTAAAAAATAAAAGACATGTAACTGTATATTACAAAGAATCAATGTAAAAAATAAGGTGTCTAGACCACGAAAAACGTAGTTTTGACACCTCTTTTTTTATACCACTTCTTTGATTCTCTCATAATATTTGACCGACTCTATATCCGCCAGCACCATGATTGTCCGCGCATCCGGGTCGAAGGTTCCCTCCATCTGGCATCCTTCTGATTTTAGTGTTTTGGCATATTCTATGACTTCTTTGCTTATGCGTTCACCGGGACAGATGATGGGTATCCCCGGCGGATATGCCATAAGCATTTCGGCGCTGATTTCACCTTCCGCCTCTTCCAGGGGAACTACGCGCTTTTCGCTGTAAAAGGCAAATCTTGGCGAAACGACTAACTCCTGGTTGTCAGGAAGTTCAGTGGTTATCTTTATCAGGTTTTTACTGCCGTATTTTTGGACTATGTCTTTTATTGCGTTCACCAGGGTCCTCATACTCGCCTCATTATCGGCAATGGTGCCCAATGCCAGCACATTATATAGATCGGAAAGTTCCATTTGGATACCGTATTCATATTTTAACAGCTTTTCGGTTTCAAAACCGGACAGTCCTATTTCTCTTAAGTTAATGGCAAGTTTTGTGGGATCTAAAGCAAAGCAACCTTCAGTGCCTTCAACATCCCTGCCCATAACGTAAATGCCCTTTATGCCATTTAGCTCTTCTCGCACTCTCTCACAAAGCTCAATGGTGCGCTGCAGAAGCTCTCTGCCCTTTAAGGCTGCCTGCTTTCTGGCCACATCGATAGAGGCCAGCAAGGGATATGAAGGGCTGGTGGTTTGGGTTAAGTTCATAGCTGCTTTTACTTTTCTGTCATCTATGAGATCCCCTTTTACGAGGAGTATCGAGCTTTGCGTCATGGAGCCCAGCAGCTTGTGAACGCTGACGGCGCTCATGTCGGCACCGGCTTCCATGGCCGATAGCGGTAAATCCGGATGAAATCCCAAATGTGCACCATGGGCCTCATCTACAATTACGGGTTTGCCGTAAGAGTGAGCTATTTCCACAATCTTGCGGAGGTCTGAAGCCACTCCGTAGTATGTGGGGTTAATTACAAAAACCGCCTTAGCATTGGGGTGCTCGACAATGGCCCGCCTCACGCTTTCCGGGGTAATGCCCATGGCTATTCCCATGTAGTTGTCGATTACAGGCTTTATATAAACGGGCCGCACACCGCTAAGTATCAGCCCTCCTATTACGGAACGATGGGCATTTCTGGGGATGATGATTTCATCACCGGGCCCCGCCACTGACAGTATCATGGCTTGAATACCTGAAGTGGTGCCATTTACCAAAAAATGCGCATGATCGGCCCCAAAGGCCCGAGCTGCCAAATCTTCCGCCTCCTGGATTACTCCCCGGGGATTGCAGATAGTATCTAAATCCAAAAGGCCTGAAGTTACGTCGATCGATAAAACGTTTTCTCCTACAAAAGCCCGAAATTCCGGTATGCCTTTGCCGCCTTTATGACCCGGCACATGAAACGGCAAGGTCCCTTCTGCCACGTGCTTCTTTAATGCGTCAAAAAGCGGTGTTTGCTGCTGCTCTTGAAACTTCATCCGGAGTCACTCCCCTTTCCGTGTTTATTCAGCTCTGAAGACCGTATCAAACAAATACAATTAAAGCATAATTCTCCTCCGATTTCAATACTATAAATCGTTTTTTGTCGTGAAATCTAAAATTATAGCCCGACAGCTTTGTGTCGGGCTTATAATTTCCAATTGCGGGGGATTTGTTGCTCTTGTGTTTGATGACTATTATTTGAAAGCTAAATTGATGGCTCTGTCCAGTTTGCCTTTGGCCTCCTGCCACAACTCCTGCACTTTGAAGCGAATTTCGATAGGCATGTCATTATTTGACTTGTAAGTTTTAATTGCTTCTATTTCCTGCTCTGTAAAGACACGGCTCATTGCTAGGGTTACTTCGTCTTCACACTCTCCCTGTGTTATATCCACAAAACAAAGGGGCGGAAACAATACGCACCACCAGTTGGCACCTTTACCGCTGCCGATAATTACTCTAAGGGCTTCGTATTCTCCGGCGGGAAGTGTTAGGTAGCCGTAAGTTTTTGCGGGAAATAGATATTTGCCAAAGCTTGCCTTAACATCGTACTCTTTTCCGTTTTTACGAATTTCCTCTCTTGCTATTTCCTCAATTTGAGCGAGGTTTTCTTTAATGAACCTTCGTGACTCAGTAATATCGTCTATGTTTTGAAATTTGCTGCTAAGGGCTGAATTGATTGCGTCTCTCACTTTGAGCTTTAACTCTTGGTCTTCAGGAGAGTTGCTATTGGCAATGACATGCAGCCTGATAAGTTTATCTGCCAGCTGATTTGCCGTGACTCCGGTGCTGCCATCGATGCCTCCAGCAAGACCGCTGCTGCTGACGATCGCACAGAGCATTGAAAGTACCAGTATTCCCAGTGTTACCGTGAAGGTCTTTTTCAGGAGTTTTGACTTGTGTTTCACTTGCTCTCTCTCCCCCGCAAATGTTTTGTTATTATTATTCCCGAAATCAGCCCTTATAATCATTTAAAATGCTTTTTATCGCAAGATACCTATATTTTTTATGGTTGTGCTGACATTAATGTCGATGTTCACTTGGGTGAATATTTCTTCCCAATTGTCTTCATATGTTTTCCACAGAGCGGGCTCATGTTTTTGCAAAAAATTCCCCAGCTTGAGTAAATCCACTTTGTAGTCCTCCTGAAGCTTTTTTACCCCTTTTAGGATTTGAGATTCAATTTCCTTTGATATGAGTTCTTCCATTCGCTCAATATCTTTTGATTCTAATTTCGAACGGTAATATGTGATATAGTGGGCGGTGCTGGCAATATTGCCGGTTACGTACACTTCCAATAAAAACTCGGGCACGGGCTCTGCCGCCTTGAGGGAAAGCTTTGTCTTTTCACCAAGTATCGTAAAAGTTTCCGTTCCTTCACCCCGTATGTCCCTTACCACTATATCCCCGCCCCTTACCTTGCCGAGAAAGAAATTAACGCCCTGGGTCTCCTCTTCATTGAGCCAGCCTATAAGCTTAAAGTCCTTTATTACTCCCGCACCGCCAATATTTACCTCGGTTTTGTTCGGAGTAATTTTGCTAACTAGTATATTTCCATTTTGGGAATTGAGATTTCGAAAAAAATCTCCCAAATCCATTTCGATGAATTTCCCCGACATGGCCCTGGCTGCATATAGGGAATCCATATATTCTGCCTTGAGTTTTTCCGTCCAGGGAGTAACCCCCATGACCTTTTCTGCCCTGCCCTCGCAGATGGCTATGCGACTTCGCCTGTTAAATTCCGGCTGACGCGCAAAAGGATTCAGGATTGCCTTTAAGTGCTTCCTTGCCATATCTTCTCCGATTACTACTATCCTCATATGCTCAAAGTAAATGTCCCGGTTTATCCGTAAGGCAAGATTCCTCGCCGCATCTACTAATGAATAGGCTTCCGTCGTCAAAAGGCCCACACTCTCTCCGCCTCCACCTCCTCCGCCGCCTTCGCCGCCTATGATTTCCCTAGCTATGGGTATGGAAAAGTAAAAGGTGTACTTGTTGGGCTCATCGCTTGTGTCTATGCCTACAATTCCCACAAAAAGTCGCCTGTCTATTTCCACCATGTCCCAACATCCCACCAATAACAGCATGGACGATAAAATACATATCAAAAGCTTTTTGTACCTATTCATGCTGTCCCGCCCTTCTTTTTCAAGATGACTGCCAGTAGTAAAATGAAAAAGGGTATGATGATGCCTACGGAAATGCTCCCCCATTTAACCACGTACACTAACTTTTCCGTTGCAATGATATTCGGGGGAAGGGAAGCAATGAAATAAATCCAAGGAAACAAAATGCTTATAAAGAACTTGAATTCTCTGGCCTTCGTAAGGTGAAAGGCAGTCAGGGCTCCCGTTAGGTACAGGCTGTTGGCCGTGGTAAAGGAGGCAATGGTCCATAAGGCCATGGCCAGGGCATCCAACCTCTCAAAGACTCTTCCCGGCGCCGTTATCATGCGGATAATGGTCATGCCCGGCCATATTAGCATCTTGGTGTTCTGTACACCAATTCCCACAAAAGTAATAACCACGACAAATAAATATATCAGCGTAGCAACTCCCACGCTTACAAACATGGTCCAGTATATTTTGTCAGGCCTCTTTAGATAGGGACCCAACATTAGCAAAATCTCAACTCCAAAAAAACTGAACATGGTATTTAAGCTTCCCATTGCCATTGATTTTATGGGTGTGTTAAAAACCGGCAGGAGTTCAGTAAAATCTGCTTTTGGTATGGCAATCAGGTACATAGCAAAGATAGGCACTATCAGTATAGGGAAGAGTATTTCCGCAATTCTCGCCGTCGGCTCAATGCCGTGGCGTATCAGGTAAACCGTGAGGAGCATTTGGGTAATTATTATAAACTCCCTGGGAGTGTTTTCAAGCATGAATGCGTTGGTGACATCGGTAAAGGTCCTGATAACTATGGAAGTGGCCAGGGTAAAATGTATAACTAGACCAACTCCAACTACGAAGGACAAGAATTTGCCTATCACTTTTCCGGAATACTCTATGAAGGTCTCTCCCGGAAATCTCCTTATAAGAGTGCTCAGGACCAGGCTGCCGGCAAGAGCCAAAAGCCCTCCTACGATCACCAGGATCCAGCCGTCCGAACCGGCATATATGGCCACTTCCCTCGGGAGGATTAGGAGGCCTATTTCCAAAATGGTCATTATCATTAAGCCAACGGCCTGGGGAACGGTTATCATATCATTATTCGTCAGCACGTTCATCCCCCGCTTTATCGATGGTATCATGTCGCCTGTCATTTATCCTGTCAAAGTCTTGAGGCCTCGTATACCCAGGCCTTATTTCCATGGAGGGCAAAGGCCCTCGGATAATGTTGTCCTTACTTTCGGAAAATCTGAAAGAAACAAAAGGTGACAGGTAATGGGCTCCAAAGCTTTTTAACGTAACAAGGTGTATTGTGAGGCCCAAAAGGCCCAGCATAATCCCGTACAGTCCTGCAATACTGGCCAGTGCTATCATTATAAAGGTCAGCAGGCGAAAGCTTATAGCAACGCTGTAGTTGGGGATGGCAAAGGACGAAATGGCATTTATCGCCACAACAATGACCATGATAGGACTTACAATGCTGGCTCTGACTGCAGCTTCACCTACTACTAAACCGCCCACTATACCTATTGTCTGACCTATAGGGCCGGGAAGTCTCACTCCTGCCTCTCTTAGGACTTCCAGCGAAACAATCATGATGAGGGTTTCCAGCACCGCCGAAAAGGGCACACCTTCCCTGGCAGCCGCAATAGACAGGACCAGGTCCGTCGGAAGCATGCCAGGATGAAAAGTAGTCATGGCAATGTACAGGGATGGAAAGGTAAAGGCAAAGAAACCTGCTATAAATCGCAAAATCCTAATCATCGAAACGATGTACCAGCGCTCATAATAATCTTCAGGCGACTGAAACAGGCTCAAAAAGGTTGTGGGTGCAAGGAGAGCAAAGGGGGTATTGTCACATAAGATGGCTACATTTCCTTCTACCAGTGATGCAGCCACCACATCGGGCCGCTCCGTGCGCCGAAGCTGCGGAAATGGTGAAAGCCAGTCCCCCTCTATCATCTGCTCTATATATCCGCTTTCCAGCACACAGCTTATGTCTATGGTATTCAACCTTTTTAATACTTCATCGACAATAGAGGGCTTGGCTACGCCTTTAATATACATGATGCCTACATCAGTTCTCGTATGTCTGCCAAGCTTAATTGTCTTAACTTTCAGGTTCGGATCTTTCAACCTCCGACGAACTAGGGCTACATTTGTTCGGTACGTTTCGGTAAAACCATCCCTGGGCCCTCGAATCACCGCTTCCGTAGATGGCTCTTCAACTCCTCGCTTTTCCCATCCCCTGGTGCTAATTACCAAGGCCTTTTCCAGTTTATCCATAAACAGAATGGTGTCACCCGATAAAATGCCCAGTATGACGTCGCCGAAGTTATCCGTTTCTTTTATGTCTCCTGCCGTCAGGAGACCTTCTTTTACCATTTCGAAAAACTTTTCACCCACAGTGTATTCCAAGGGGAATTGGCGCGCAAACAGCATCAATGGCTTTAATACTTCATTTTGCACCGTATCCATGGCAACCATACCATCGATGTACACAAGGGCCATCTTGTGCTTAGCAGTATGGCCCATGTAAAAAATCCGGGTAATAACATCATCGCAGTCATAGAGATACTCGTTGACAATGTTGAGATTTTCTGCGATATCGGTTTTAAGTTTTCGGCTCTTATCGGGGGACATGTCCCTTTCGAAGAATAGCTCCTGTTTTTTGTTGCTGTAGAGTTTGGAAAATATATTGGTCATGCGGGCACTCCTATTTTGCTCAAATTATGTATTTAGAACCATCGAAAAAATAAACTTGAGCGAACGGTATCACCTGACAACTAAAGTTACTGAAACATATTACCACCGAGTATCAGCGACTACTACATTCACTACAACGCATTTTCTTGAAAAGTAGCTACATAATAAAAAACCTGAACAGCACAAAAACTGCAATTGACCCGAATATATACAAGATGCCAATAATTGTAGCGGCTTTTTCCTCAACTCTCAGGCCCTTTATGGAAAGGTCAATCCTATCTATTGTCAAAAGGTAAATGCCGCTTAAAATGAATACAGCAAGGCTTGAAAAAGATATGTTGTGGATAATGTTGTCTACTAGCATTTTTATTACTTCCCGCATTATATACATCCTTACAATGGTATCTCTATATATTTTTGTCATTATCGGCTCTTTTTATGAATAAGCTCGCTTTCCAATTTACAACGCTTTTTCCGCCGACCTAAACCCGGTTCTTGACAAAAGCCTTCCATGGGAATATGATATAAGTAGATGTATCGTTATATAGCGATATAACAAATCGTAAGGAGGTCTTTATGTATGGATTTGGCCAGGTCGCAACTTGGAGAGAAGATTGTTGGCCAGGGGCTGAAATATTTACTGTCAAAAGACATAGATGATCTTGATAAGCTGATCTATTGGGCGGAAAAGTTGCCCATGCCTCAAAACCACAGGGTGTATCTTGAAAGCGCAAAGAAGTTTTTGAAAGACAAAGATTCCAACTGGTATCAGTTTGCCCAAAGGCTCCTTAGGGAAACGGACCCCTACGTAAAAGAAAAAATCGGCATGAACTTTTTCCTAAATGCCAACTTTTTAGGTGTTCAAAGACAAAATAAAATGGCAAAAGAGCTGGGGCATTCTGTTCCGTGGGCTATTTTAATCGATCCCACCGAAAGATGTAATCTAAACTGCACCGGCTGCTGGGCAGGAGATTACCAGCGAAGCGAGGAACTGGACTTTGAAACCTTAGACAGGGTTATGACTGAAGCTGAAGAGCTGGGAATATTCTTTACCATCATGTCCGGCGGTGAACCTACTCTTCGGAAAAGAGACATTATAAAACTTGCTGAAAAACATCCATCCCAGGTGATTCATCTGTTTACCAACGGCACTTTGGTGGACGATGAGTTTGTGGCTGAAATGATGCGAGTGGGCAATATCACCTTGGCCTTCAGCATTGAAGGCTTTGAAGAAAGCACCGATTCAAGGCGTGGCAAGAGTGTGTTTAAAAAGGTAATGGAAGCCATGGATCGCATGCGCAAAGCCGGCCTTATCTTCGGAGTTTCCGTAACGTACACGCGGAAAAACACGGAAGAATTGGCCAGTGAGGAATTTGTGGATATGCTGGTTGACAAGGGAGCAACTTTTGCCTGGTACTTCACCTATGTCCCAGTTGGAAAAGACGTGGATGTGGAATTGATGGCAACTCCCGAGCAGCGCGCCTACATGTACGAAAAAGTCCTGGAGTACAGGCGCACTAAGCCCATATTCATTATGGACTTTTGGAATGACGGTGAGATTTCCCATGGCTGTATAGCCGGAGGAAAGCGGTACCTACATATTAACGCCAAGGGCGATGTGGAACCCTGTGCCTTCGTCCACTATGCCACATGTAACATAAAAGACCTATCATTAAAAGACGCTTTGAGTTCGCCCTTAATGCTGGCCTATCAAAAACGACAGCCCTTTAACATGAATCATCACAGGCCATGTCCTCTAATCGATAATCCCGAAATGATGGTGGAAATAGTAAGGGAAAGCGGGGCGTATTCCACACAAGTAAATGCCGATGAGACTCCCGAAGAATTTGCCCAAAAACTCAAGAACTATTCCGATAGCTGGGGCCGTTTAGCCGATGCCAAGTGGGCAAAGTCCTGCGCTGCAGTAAAATGAGTATTATTAGAAAGGGATATATTTAAAACCCAAATGACGCCAAAGATAATTGGCGTCATTTGCTTTGGGCAATTTTTGGCTACGAAAAGGCAAGCTTTAGTGAGCTGTGTTTAATAGACTTGAATGAAAAAGTAGACAATCATGATGATTTCCATGAGTAATTTCAATAAGGTTCCGCCTACTATGCCGATGAAGCTTCCTATCCCCACGCGGATAGCTTCTTGTAGCTGCTTGCCGAGCAGCAGTTCCGCAATTACGGCACCCAGGAAGGGACCCACAAAAATGCCTACAGGAGGCATTATGAATAAACCCAGCAGTGTGCCGATTCCTGCTCCGTATATAGCCTGCTTACTCCCGCCAAAGTGGCGGGTTCCAATTAGAGATGCTAAAAAATCGACTAAAAAGATTATTATCAGGATCAAGGCCTGTATAAGAAAAAAATTCACAGTCATGCTTTTAAAGCCGGTCATTATCCCGTAGACAAGCATTCCGGCATATATCAGTATGGCGCCTGGTAAAACCGGCAATACCGTTCCCAGTAAACCCAGGATGAAAAATATAATGGATATGACCAAAGGTAACATCACCATATTATGCCTCCTTTTGCTAAGCTATTATTATTTTATCACCGCCTGACAAGGCAGTAAATATTTTTTGTTGACGTTACACATGGACACCGCTAATTTATCAATTAGCCGAGTTCACTGCCGCTCTTGATACTCTGATTCTTTTGATTTATACTAATTACATAATATTGAAAATTGAAAGGCAGGTGTAGGAAGCCGGTTATTTCAAGCTAATCGGTTGCATTTTATGGATATTTTAGTAACCCTCGATGTATTAAAACAGCACAGGGACAAAAAAGAAGTTAATTTTCCACCAAATACCCTTGTGACAAAGGAAGCCCGAATATATGCCCAAAAACACGGCATAGAGCTTTACATAGGGGACAAAAAGGTGGACGAACCCGTTCAATCCAGCAGCAGTCCCATCGTTAGGGCTGTCATCACCGTTATCGGTGAGGACAGGGTAGGAATCATTGCCGGCATTTCTGATGTGCTGGCAAACGCCAATGTCAATATATTAGATATTACCCAGACGGCCATCGAAGGCCTGTTTACCATGATCATGGTAGTGGATATAGCCAAGTCTACTTTGAGTTTTGATGAGTTGACGAAACAGCTTTCACGCCGCGGCGAAGAACTTTCGGTTCGAGTTGATGCCCAGCGGGAAGAAGTATTTCATTTCATGCACAGGATTTAGGGGGATTTTAGATGAACTTTACCAGGGATGAGATAATAGAGACAATACGCATGGTCCAAGCTGAACAGCTGGATATCAGGACAATTACACTGGGAATAAGCCTCAGGGATTGCGCCGGCTCCTCAATTTCCCAAGTTGCCGATAAAATATACGATAAGCTAATGGAAAAAGGCAGCGAGCTGGTCCCGGTGGCCAACCAGTTGCAGGAGGAATTCGGCATTCCCATTGTGAACAAGAGGATTTCGGTGACTCCCATTGCCATGGTGGCCGAAAGCTGCGAAGAGACGGACTACACCCCGATAGCCCTGGCCATGGACAAGGCCGCAAAAGATTTGGGCATTGATTTTATAGGGGGCTTTTCCGCACTGGTGCAGAAGGGCTTTACCCGCGGTGACATGAATTTGCTTAATTCCATTCCCGATGCCCTGTCCCGGACGGAGAGGGTGTGCTCGTCGGTAAATGTGGCCACCAGCAAGTCGGGAATCAACATGGATGCGGTCCTGGCCATGGGTAGAATAATTAAGGAAACTGCCAAGTTGACGGCAGAGCAGGACGGTATCGGTGCTGCAAAGCTCGTAGTATTTGCCAATGCCCCGGAAGACAACCCATTTATGGCAGGTGCCTTCCACGGCCCGGGTGAGCCCGAGACTACCGTCAATGTGGGAATCAGCGGTCCAGGTGTAGTCAATGCCGTTGTGTCCAATCTTCCAAGAGAAGCGGATTTGGGCCAGCTATCGGAAGCCATCAAAAAAATGGCCTTTAAAATAACCCGCGTAGGTGAACTCATCGGCCGTGAGGCATCGAGGAGACTAGGAGCGCCCTTTGGCATCATAGACCTATCCCTAGCCCCGACCCCTGCCATAGGTGACAGCATAGCCAACATCTTGGAAGCGATGGGCCTTAAGCGCTGCGGCGCACATGGAACAACAGCAGCGCTGGCACTTTTAACCGATGCGGTGAAAAAGGGCGGAGCAATGGCCACATCGTATGTGGGGGGCCTTTCTGGAGCCTTCATCCCGGTCAGTGAAGATGCGGGCATGATTCGTGCAGCAGCCGATGGCGCCCTTTCAATTGAAAAACTTGAAGCAATGACCTGTGTCTGTTCGGTAGGCCTTGACATGATTGCAATTCCAGGCGATACATCGGTAGAGACAATTGCTGCCATCATCGCCGACGAAATGGCCATCGGTGTCATAAACAAAAAGACCACTGCCGTCAGGATTATCCCGGCTCCCGGGAAAAAAGCCGGGGATTTTGTAGAATTTGGAGGCCTTTTGGGACGTGCTCCGGTCATGCCGGTCAACCCTTTTGACTCCTCGGTCTTTGCCAGACGAGGCGGTCAAATCCCTCCGCCCATACAGAGTCTGACGAATTAAAAAACGAACATTCTCTTTCTTTTAGTCGAAACAGGTCAGTTCCTGTAGATTTTTTGACCATTAAATAGGTCTAAAATATTAAAGTTATCCACAGGTTTATCCACAGCTGTTAATAAGTGCAGAACTTGTCCATTAGATGTTTCATGGGGACAAGCCAGTTTTCCCCATTGGGGATAACTTATCCACATCGATGTTGATATTTAAAATTCCATGGGAACTTAGACCTAAAAACTTTTGTTTCGTGGAACAGATTTTGCTAATGTATAAAACCAAAAATACCCAGCTATCACAAACCGATAGCTGGGCATTTTGCTGTCAAGTAACTAGATTTTTGAAGTCCGAAAGCACCTCAGTTGGATTGTCAAGTGTGAACTTCTTCAGTTAAAAAGTATTATATTTTCCCTGTAGTCCCGCTGCAGGTCCCTTTCCAGGAACTCTAAAAATCTAACTAACATGGCCGAGGCTTCGGCCCTGGTCATGACCTTGTCGGGATTGAAGCGGTTATAGCTGTCCCCTTGGATGATGCCGATTTCACGTGCTACGTATACGGCGTCCCTGGCCCAGTTAGGTATTTTCTCATCATCGGAAAAGGAAGTATAATAGCCGGGATTAGGTGCCCTGCTGGTGAAACCCAATGCCCTCATCAGTATGGTCACAGCTTCTGCCCTTGTCAGTGAAGCATTGGGCATGAAGAAGTCCTTTGACACACCGGTTATGATGTTTTTTTCAAGGCCCTGTTTGACGTACTGATAATTTATATCATCGACACTCACATCTTTAAAGGGTGATTCTTCAGGAGGCTCCCTTCGCCGCCTTGCGCTTTTCCTCTGAGTGTCATCATCCATAGATGTCCTGATATCACAGGCCCTTATGACCCCTTTTGTAAATTCTACACGGGTCATGGGAGCTTCAGGTGCAAAAAAGTTTTGGCTTTCATCGAAAACGTCCAGTGAATAAAGTTTCGATATATATTCCTCTGCCCAGTGGCCCATCACATCCCTAAACTTGGGCACGGGCAGCCGCTCCACCTTCGGAACCATACTTTCGGAGAGCTTGATGCTATCCCTCACTCGCTGCTTTTTATCGGGCATGTTGTCCCTAATTCGAGGCAAATCGTATTCGTATTTTGATACAAGCTCTCGATTGGTAGTTCGCACATAGCCACCGTAAAAACTGGAGAGGCTGGCTTCATTTTCCGAATATACGAGGCGCTTTGTCATACTGTCGGAAACTTCTGCCCTAACTGTCCCTTCCCAGCTGACATTTTGGGTTTCCCCTTCCTCATCTGACACTTTGCGCTGGTATGTAATGTAATAGTTGATTATTTGGGTTTCCGTGCTGCCCCAGAAGTTTTCATAGCCCACGTTTCCGCCGGAAATGGTGACTATAACTTCACCCTCGCCCCGGTTTATGCTGTAGTACTTTCTGGCTTCAAAATTCCCTGAATAAAAATCCGAGGCCGGCCTGTTATCTATTACATCGGATTTTGAAAACTGATAGTCCTCTAGTTCGTACCTGTCCCCACCTATGTCAATGCGCTCGGAAAATCTAGTCAGTACGGTGCGTCCTATTGTCTGCCCTTTGTCATCTTTAGCCGTATATTCGGTTTCAAAAGTTACCGTCCTGCTGAGCTTGGTTTTTTCCGTAGCATCCTTATCGGTCAAGGTATATTTGTACGTAATCTTGTCCGTCCCGCTGCGAATATTTTCAGTGATCTTCAGCTCTCCGGAAAATATCCTGGGCTCTCCCGTTATAAATACCAGTTCCTGGTACTGGTACTCATTGTGGACTCCGCCTTCAAAGCCTGCAGGTGCAGCAAAGGCATGCAGGGGGCTTGTAAATAGGACCACTGCTGCCAGAATAAAAGCTGTAACTTTTTTAATCAATTTCATTCCCCCTATTTCACCAGTAAGAAGATGCATTCAAAGTCGTCTCTGATGCAGTACAAGTCATCCCCGGGTTTCAGCTCATCCCAGGATATCATCCTGTCATCCTTTATCAGGAGGGATTTTTCTACCCGCATTCTGACGGGAAGACCCTTTTCCATCCACTTTTCGTTGCGGCTGCTCCAGTCACGGGCATCGCGAAGGATTACAGTCTTTCCTACTAGGGCATCATCTTCCAGGGTCTGAATGGTGCCAAGGGTCACCCTCTGCCTTAAAAGCGAGTCCATGTTCTTCTTCAGTGCTATGGCCACGACCCGGTCTCCGTCGGTATAGGCATAGGCGTACCATGATTTTAGACCCTGGCGCCTGGCATAACTGCTGTCTTCATCAACTGCATAGTTTCCGGTTATAAATTCTTCGTTGCTAATCCTTTCCATGTTCTCTAGATCAAATATGAAAGTATCATTGTCAAAGTAGAGTTCCTTTTCGTCATCGAAGGACTCCCACTCATTTTGGTTTAGAATGAAGAAATCACTTAGCACGATCTTGTTGTCAATCACCATGTCAAGCTTTCCGGCATACAGCCAGTACTGGCCAATATTGGAATTGTTTATGTCCTGGTTGTAGATGTACACCACGCTGGCCAGTGCCTTTGCCCCCCTGCCGTCGGCCACCACAAAGGCATCTTGCCCCGGTGCCAGGGCGTAGCTGTCAACCAGCCGGTTGTTTTTTACAAAAATGGTGCCTTCGCTAAAATCGATATTGCGCTTGTTTTTCAGTTCAAAGGCCGATGCGTACCAATTGACTTCCTCTATCTTCTCGCTAAAGGTGCTTTCATAGAGACTCTTTACCACCATCTGCTCTGCTCCTTCTTTGCCGAAAAAGTCCTTTACGGCAATGTACACGGTCTTGCCATTATAGTACTTCAAATTATTCGGGGATATCTTCTGTCCACCGTAATAAATGGGCACATCCCGATTATAGGCGATATGGAGGATATTTTTCAGCTCACGCCAAGTGCCATTTTGAAAAACTTCCACATCTTTTAACAGGATGGAACTGCCCATAGAGTTCTGGGAATATAGGGTTCCCTTGTATAAGCCCTTAATCCTTACAGAATCCCCTTGAATACTTATCCTGCTGACAACACTTGTGTCCCTTTCATCAAAGTACAGCCTCACCCTGTCCCCTTCGTATAAAGTGCTCAGGGGCACATTTAGCCCGTCTTTAAGGACTATAGTAGCGGGACTCGTATAGTAGATTTCCTCCTTGCCGGTAGTGAGCTGCAAAATCAGCTGGTTCCTGTCGATACTTTTTATAATGCCCGTCCTGACCTTGCCCCCGGGAGGAATGTATCCCGGATTCTCGGTAGACCAGCTCTCCAGGCGGGTCAGGCTGTTGCCTAAATAATGGGCATATACCTCCATGCCGATTCTGAAGTCATTCAATGCGGCAGGGGTGTCATCGATCAGTAAAACCGCCCCGGGGGCTATGTTGAGGACCCTCACATAACCCCTGTAGTCTTCCACTTCTATCCTGGATTCGGCCATATTTATGTTTATAATATAGCCGTCAATCGTGGAATAGGCCAAAGTCTCCGGCACTTTGCAGGCAAATACTACTGTAAGTAGCACAGCAAGCAGCACAATATAACTTGTAAATCTCTTCATGGGATTACCTCCTGGCCCCAAATATTGCGTAGGTCCCTAATCGATTAATGGTAGTTGCTATAACGATATCGTAGCTGTTATATCTTGCAAAAAGCTGCTCCCAATCACCCTTTGCTTCATCGTAGCGGTAAAGGGCGATATCAGTGATTCTCCTTAAATCAGCTTTTGACCTGTCATACTCCAGGGTAAATTCCATGTGTCCGTTTAAGAAGTCAACAGGAGACATGTCTTTTTCCAGGTAAAAATTGGCCGTCATAGCATACGGGGTTGAAAGCAGGGTCCTTCCCTGGCTGTTTGAATTGCCGTCTGCCACTTTAAGTTCAAATCTAACCCCGGCATCCCTTCTGTCCCGATACTGCCTGACCCTGGAAGTGTCAAAGACGGAGGGATTAAATCTCAGGTTAAAGTCCTTGCCTGAAATCCTAATATTTCCTGCATTGGACCTGGCAATGACTTCTGCCGGCAAGGTAACCACAACTGCTTTGGCCCCTGCATAACTGATATCGGTTAAATCTACCATGGTTTCTTTCCTGTAATCTGCCGTGCCTATTATGACTTTTACTGTGTCCCCAATCCGCTCCTTAATGGTTTCTTCGACCAGTTCACCATCCTCATCAGGAGGTCCTACCCGTCTGCCGGTCCTCACGGTGTTGCTGCGGGCGGAAGGTGGTGAAGAACCGAAGGGGCCCAGTGCCTTTACTACAAAAGTGTACCTGGTATTAGGCTCTAAATCAGTAAAGACAAAGCCGGTAAGACTTGTAGTCCCGATAAAGTCCATTTCATTGTCATCGATAATGGCAAAGATCTCGTATCCTTCTGCACCTTCTACCGGAGACCAGGTGATTTTTATATAGCGGTCGTATATGAGCTCTGCAACTACGTTCGTTGGTGCTTCCAGTTCCGGTAAGCCGTAAACTATCTGGTCATATATATCACTTGCTCCCCCGTCCGGGTTTACGACTATTACTCCCCTGCTGTCTAATTTCCCCGGAGGAGTGACAACGGTCAAGGTTTCGGAGTCTATGAAAATTACTTCTATGGCATCAGTGCCTTCCTCAAGGAGATAGGGCTCTCCATCTATATAGATTATGGTCCCCGAGGCGGCTTCCTCGTCATCGATCCGCTTGATGATAGGAGCAAATACCACCCTGGCCCCGGGCATAAAAGATGTTCCCTTGATTTTCACCCTCTGACCCCCTTCTACGGAGATACGGGTTATTCTAGTGGTCTCTGTAGGGTCATCAGGGTCAACTACCGCAGCTGTTTTAGGAGTGCTGATGTAAGTAAATACCCCGCTGGGATTTGAAAGCTCGCCATCGGGGTTTTCCACCTTTACCTCTACCCTTCCTGGCGAATGAGGCGGTGTTATAACTAGTATGGTCTTATAGTCCACAACTTGAACGTGCTCCTCCGGCAAAGGTATCTCACCGAAGAACACCTTCAGGCCTTCCCTGAAGTCGCTTCCTTCGATTCTCACTCGAGTGCCTCCGGAGGTCGGTCCTTTGTCCGGAACCAGTCTCGTAATGGCCGGAGCTGTCTCCCCCTTTATAAACATGATGTATATAGGCAGGGGCGCAGCTTCATCAGATGAAGCAGAGCCTCCATCCTCATTTATGACCACAACCCGATGGAGCTTGCCTACAGCATCTTCAGAGACCGCCGGCATTTCAAAGCTGAGCCTTGTTGGCAGCATATAGGTTATTTCTCTTGGCTCGATTGTCGCTACATTGGATATTTGGATCCTGGCATTTTCCCTGAAATCTCCACCGATGATGCTGACCGTGTTGCCCCCTTTGTAGGTCATATACAGGACCCTGACTTCCCTGCCGTTTATTTCCACTACTTCAGGGGACTGGCCGTCCTTGGTTATGTTTGTAATATAGGGTTTGCTGTCAGGATGCTTGTAGGTAAAGATACCCTGGGCCGTACCGCCATCGGGGTTTATCACATACACATTGACCGGTCCGATGGTGTAGTAGGCCGGTGTTGTTACTACCAGCTGGCCGCCGTTTAAAAATTCTACCTTGGGAGCATAGCCCCGCTCAACGAAAAGCCTCCTGTCGCTGATTTCAAGCCGAATTAGCTCATCGTAAGGATAGGGATTTTCTCCATCTTTAAGCAATCTTGCGGACACAAACAGTGGACTGCCGTCAAAAACCGCCTGTTTTATTGTCGTGACGTATTCCCTGCCGCCTTCTAAAATCCTGAGAAAGACATCGCCGTCCCGGTATTCTACCCTAATGCCTCCCGGCAGATTTACGGTAGTGCGCCTGTTGTCTATTCTGCCGGAGTTTTCCTCTTCCCTAGGTATATCACGGTTGGTAACATCGCCAAAGCGAACCTGCACCATGGGTAGTATCTCAAGCTCTCCGTCTTTGTTTAAAACTTTTAGTTCACTTTCCACAAAATTTGAGCCGAATATCTCTACCCTGTCGCCGCCCTGCTTCTTGCCTTCAGGGGGCAC
>LFSJ01000050.1:35817-36899 GCA_001512695.1 Tepidanaerobacter sp. DTU063
TTCGGTAAAACCGGTAAAACTATGTTTTCAAACTTGCTATCTAAATCATCGTCACCGTATTGTTCCCTTAACTCTTCCCTTAAGTCCTCTATGGTTTTGCCTCTAAAGTCATCCCATTTTCCATTGCCGTTTAAGTCATTATAGGGCTCATTTGGATCCCGGGTCTGATTCCTGTTGTCATCGCTGTAAGGTTCAAAGAAACGAAAGTCCTTACCTATGATCTCCACTATGTCTTTGCCCGCTGCGCTTCCCCGAGCAGGCACTATCCTGGTTATCTCGGGGTAACTTGTAGGCACCATGTATGTGAAGCCGTCTTCCTTACTGGCGCTGGCTCCATCCGGGTTTAACACTACCACCGGGACCGTGATGCGGTCCGTTTCCATTTCTTTAGACAAATCGCCGGTAAAGGGAGGGACTCTGACAGTGATGGTTCTACCGTCAACACTGACGAAAGTGTCCTCGGCCTTCACCTCTACGCCATTAATAAATACCCTGGACTTAAAGGTGCCATCATCTTTAAAGTCGCTGCCGATTATATCGATGGTATACCCTCCGTCAATTGAACCTTTATCAGGCACAATTCTTTCGATTCTTGGTTGTGAATCGGGTAAAGTATAGTAGTAAAAGCCTTGAGTGCCGGTGCGGCTGTCACGTTTAGTATCCGGATTTAGCACCGTCAAATCGTAGTAGCCGTCACCTAAGCTGAGAATGGGAACCTTAAACAGTATCGTGTTTTTGTCGACAACTTTTACGTTATTGCCTACGATGATGCCGTTACTGTCAACCCTGTACAGGGTCTGCATGTAGAGCTTGACAGGGCTTGGCTCGTTAATGGTAAGCGTAGTGACTTTAATGTCTCTACCATCGATTCTTTCTTCAGCAGTCTCTATCTCGACAAGATAATCACTTGCCCCTTCCTTTGATGCAAATATTTTATACTCTCCGCTATCATACTTTACATTAAGCCTGTAAGTATTTCTTACTCCATCAGAAAGGATTGCATTTCCTTGTACATCCTGGCGTAGGGTGTAAAATTTCCCCGAGCCATCTTTGAATACCACGCTGTGCCAGTAATCGGCTAT
>LFSJ01000050.1:36986-39581 GCA_001512695.1 Tepidanaerobacter sp. DTU063
GATGTTGTATTCGTTGATATCTCTATTTTGAAGAAGTATCCTGCTGCCAATTAGTTTATATATTTCCGATGTAGTCAGCCCGGTTGATGTGGGATCCGGAGCTAGGAAGTTATCACCTTTTACCAAGACCAAAGTACCTGTATTTCCGCTCTTGGGGGAGAAATCGGCAATTTTAGGATCCGTGTATGTCTTGACATAGTTAAATTCCGCTATGGCAATGCCGCCACCGGGATTCATCACTTGCAGCTGAGTTGCACCTTCCCGGCCAGGAGGCGCTTTGAAAGTCAGGGTTTTACCATCCCCGGCCCGGGTAACCCCTGATATTTCCCTGCCATCGATGAAGACCTTAACATCTTGCGCAAAGTTACTTCCGCTGACAGTCACAGTTTCTCCGCCGTCGACGGTAACCACATTCGGTGTGACACTTGCAATAACCGGCACTTTGTCTTCTTTTACCTCTATAAACTTAACCATTACAACTTCTTCCGAAGAGAGGCCGGGTTCTGCTGAATTCCTGATTGGGTTTGTTACAACAACAGACACATTCGTATCGATATATTCTTTTGGAATTTCTATACCCTCAGAACCTCCGGGGATTATGGCAAGAATCCTGTTGCCCGATTCGCTTCCCGGGGTGCCGTCCATTATATTGCCGTTATCGTCCATTACAAATAGTTCAATGGCCGAATTTTTATTCTTATTTATCTCAACATCCCCAAATTTTACAATGGGGTAAGACACCCTCGTCTCCCCTTCTACTGTGTAGCGGGAAACGGTAAAGTTTCTGCCGTAAATGGCAATCATTAAATCTTGCGGAACAATATATTCATCGTCGCTTCCAGCTTTTTTAACAACATGGATTTCATCAGGAACGACCTTCTCAACTTCCGGTGTAATACTTCTCGGTATATAGGTGTAGCCACTAGGCAGCTCAGCCCGTTCGGTAAAGGTGTATGTTTTTTGATCATTTACTTCAATGATTGTAATAATCGTTGTGGTCTCAACTACGACGTCTTTTACGGGATTGCCTTCATCAGTGTCGTCATTGATTCTAACTTGAATCCTGTCCATTTCCGGTGTAAAGCTTGAATTTTCAAGTATGCTTGCTTCGGGCCCGATTATAACTTTTATAGTCTTTTCCACCGAGGTAACAGGAGATTCACGGTATACACCTATAACCTCTTCTGAGCTTGTGCCCTTGTATTCTAAAGTCATTACACCTTCGCCCGAAATAGATCTTTGGGGTTCTAAATACTTGCTATCAATCTCCAGGCCATCTATGTTCAAACTGCCTAAGTATCTCCCAGTAATGGTAGCTAGCGTGCCTTCTGGCCCCCTATTTGGCTGTATAGTATAGATAGTGGCACTTCTGGTGCCCTGAATAACAGTAAACCTTTCTTTTCTGTAAATATACTCACCGGATACCGCTTGCATGGGGTCTCTATGTTCCGGGACCTGATTCGTTAAAACCACCCAGTATTCTCCCGGAGCAATATCCGGTACTTCAACGGTAAACATGTACCTGCCATCATCTGTCTGCTGCAAGGGGGTGGGATTTTTCCCCTTATTTTCATTTGTATAGGGGTCGGTGCCGTCGGTGGCCTTTAAAAAATACACATCATACTGTCTTAGTTCATTGGCAGTAAAATATACCTTGCTGCCTTTTGCGCCACGATTTGGGAACATCTCTATGTCATCGGAGATATTCAGGTCTTCTACTATCCTAAATTGGCCTTTATAGGTGTAGGTTATGTTTATTTTAACTTTTACATTTTCATTTTGCTCATTGAAATCCACAGGTTGACTCTCAAATTCCCTAACTATTTCTATGTCTTGCAGGCCCAGTTCTGCCTTCTCAAAGCCAGTCATTTCGGCAGTGTTTTCTTTGGTGTCTACTGTGACGATTTCCATCGTGTTAAACAATAGGCCTGTCCCATACCTGACTGTTACGGCACCATCGTCTATCAATTCGAATCTTGTGCCTTTAAGATGCAAAGATTCATCTTGCTTAACTCTTGGTGTTACATCGGTAATTGTGGGCATTGCACCCTGGTCTCCGATTTCAACCGTAGCATTACCCACTATGATATATTTGATATTTATTAATTTTTCCCAGTCTTCCGGTCTTGTAAACTCAAAATACAAAAGCGCATCAGTGTTGATTTTTGGATTTCTAAGCTGTTCATATTGATTGGTGCCATAGCCTATGACAACAGGAGCGCCTTCCAAAAAGCCGCCTCTTATTGATAAATACATACCGGTAGTAGACCTTTTGCTATCATGCTCCCTGCCTATGGCGACCTCAGTTACAACATATTTATCTCTGTCATATCCGTATGCAGTTTTTAACTGAAAAGGTATAGATGAAAATAGCATCACTATAACTAATACTAAAGACAAGGTCTTTTTAGGAGTTTTCATTTTCTCCCCTCCTGCTATTCTACTACCACGAAGATCCCGGGGCTTGAACTTCTAAAGGTAACGGTTTTTTCAATCCGGTTTACGGAAAAGTCTTGTTCAGTAAACTGTCTCGTATCAGGGTCATACTTTAGCAGCCTGAGATTGTCTCCATCGCTTTCCTTATAGGGCATGGTG
>LFSJ01000126.1:0-1126 GCA_001512695.1 Tepidanaerobacter sp. DTU063
GCGCATTCCTGGGCGGAATGATGGGCGGCGGCTCCAACATCTCCATCATCCCCTGGTGGACCGCTGTGGGCGGACTGCTTTTCGCTACAGTTATCGGCCTTATTTCCGGTTACTCTCCGGCAAGACGGGCAATGCGCTTGTCGGCCCTTGAGAGCCTGCGCAACGAATAAAATATTCCTTGACATACCGGGTAAAAATAAGTATAATTGCTACTGCGTCATATGCAAAGTTCCACTAGCCCCGGAAATTTGGTACATTATGATGATAATAAGACCTGGGTGGGGTGAAACGCCCGGGTAGGAGGATGTATACGATGAAGACGTTCGTTGCAAAGCCTCACGAAGTGGAAAGAAAATGGTATGTTATCGATGCAGAAGGTAAAACCCTTGGCAGGCTCGCATCGGAAGCCGCTTCGATTCTGAGAGGCAAGAAAAAACCAATATTCACTCCTCATGTGGATACAGGAGATTATGTAATCATAATTAATGCCGATAAAGTTGAAGTTACCGGCAAGAAGAGAGAAAGCAAAGTTTACAAACATCATACAGGTTATCCCGGCGGTCTCAGGGAAATCACTTTTGAAAAATTGCTGGCCAAGAAGCCTGAAGCCATTATCCGCCACGCAGTGAAGGGAATGCTGCCGAAAGGACCGCTTGGCAGAAAGATGTATAAGAAATTGAAGGTCTATGCCGGACCCACCCACAAACACGAGGCTCAAAAGCCCGAAGTGTGGGAATTTTAGAGGGGAGGAATCGTAGATGGCAAAGTTACAATATTACGGAACGGGTAGAAGGAAGAAGTCAGTAGCCCGCGTCAGATTGATCCCCGGGAAAGGCGAGATTACCATTAATAAGAAGCCCCTTGACGATTATTTCGGCATGGAGATTCTTAAGAGAGAGGTTTTGAGACCTTTTGAGGTGGCAGGAGCCGAAGGTAAGTTTGACGTAGTGGCAACTGTCAGAGGCGGCGGGTTCACGGGACAGGCCGGCGCGTTGCGTCACGGCATTTCCAGAGCGCTGTGCGTAGCCAACAGCGAGTATCGTCCCGCATTGAAGGACGCAGGTTTCCTTACAAGAGACCCCAGAATGAAGGAAAGAAAGAAATACGGACTCAAGAAAGCCCGTAG
>LFSJ01000126.1:1144-4992 GCA_001512695.1 Tepidanaerobacter sp. DTU063
TGTCTCTTTACACTCGAGTTTGTTCAAACTTACAAAGTTTGTTTGCGAGTTTACAAAACCGTCATTGGTTTAAATACCTTTGGCGGTTTTTTTGTGTTCAAAATAGATACCTGAATTGCAATAACAAGTTGAACTATTCTCCGTACCTTGACCAATCTCTGTTGTTAAAGAGCATAGATTAAATCGAGTTCCTCTTCGAAGAGCTCCTCCGGGGTTTTGTAGCCTAGGATCTTTCTAGGGAGGCCATTCATCCATTCCTCTATTCGCTCGATGGCCTCTAAGCTGTAATCGGAAATCTTCTTCCCTTTCGGGATGAAGCGTCGTATCATGCCATTATGGTTTTCATTGGTGCCTCGTTCAAATGAGGAGAAGGGGTGGGTAAAGTATACTCCTACATTCTGTTCTTTCAGTCTGGACAGGGAGGCGAACTCAGATCCGTTGTCGGAAGTGATAGTCTTGAAAGCTTCATGGAACTGACTGCCAAATTCCTCCTTGATCGTATCAATTTCCTTCATTACTGCTTCTGCTGTTCTTGCTGAAATTTTACGAATCAGTGCGTTTCTGGTCTTCCGTTCGACGATAGTCAACAAGCTTTCGTCCTCCTTGGATTTTGAACCGATGACTGTATCGATCTCCCAGTGGCCGAATTCTTCTCGTTCCTCCACATGGGAAGGACGGCTTTCAATACTGTCACCGAGGTTTCGCTTGTTTGCCCTGATACGAACCCCTTTAGGGCTGCGCCTCAGTTTTAGTGGCAGGTCAGTATTCTTAACCTTTAGGAGCCCCAAGTCGATGTAGTTATAGATGGTCTTGGTGCAAAGCATCTTATCAAATTTACCAGTTGCTGCGGCCCTACCCACGGCAGAGTCCACGGACCAATCTTCCTCTAACATCATCTTCTCAATATAGCCTACGAACTCACTGCACTGTAGCAGCTCGTACCTGCGACCAGTGTTGCGGCGATTTGCCTCATATTTAGCCTGACCGGCATCAGCATAGTAGATTTTTACAAATTTGCCCTGCTTTATCTGTTCCACTGTGCCACGCCTAAGTTCGTTTGTAATGGTGTTTATGGGACGATTTAGCAGCTTTGCGATGGCATAAGCAGTTTTGCCTTCACCAGCCAATAACTCGATTTTTACCCGCTCTTTAAAAGATAGATGTTTATTCTTTCGCGGATTAGGTGTAAACTGTGTGTTTTTTGCAAGTACTTTTTGCAGAAAGTTGCAAGTTAAAAATGCAGAATGTTGCACTATGCATTTTCCATAGTTTTGCAGTCCCGGATTTTAGGTGATTAACCCCCGGTCCGGATGCAGGCTAACGTTTCTTAGTTGGTCCCTTCCGATGATATTGAGCGATATAGATCATTGATACTTGACTCTTTCATCCTGTTGCTTGGACCAGGAAACAGTAGCAGATAGCAATGGTGCAGTAACCGGTCCAACATGGCTGCTGTCATTTGTTCATCATAAAGCACATTGACCCATCTTGAAAATTCAAGGTTTGTATTCAGTATGATGCTCCGGCGTTCATAACAATCCGATATGATTTCGAAAAGAAGCTGGGAACCTGTTCTATCAAGGGGCACATAGCCGTATTCATCTAAAATTATGAGCTCAATCCGGTTTAGCTTCTTTAAAAATGCGCTCAGTGTCCCTGCTTTTTTCGCTTCAGAGAGCGCATTTACTAAAGCGGCTGTGCGGAAGAACTTAACAGGAATACCCCGTTTGCAAGCTGCTACGCCTAAAGCTATTGATAACATGGTTTTGCCGGTACCCGTGCCCCCATACATGATGATGTTCTTCTTTTCATGGATAAAGTTCAAGGATTTCAGGCTCTCTATGGAAAGGTCCGCCGGCAGGGTGATCTCATCGAACCGATACCCTTCAAAGGTTTTAATGGAATAGAAGCCGGCGCTGTTAATTAGCTTTTCTACACGGGCATTTTTTCGATACTGAAGTTCCGAAGACAGTAGGTTGTATAGATATTCCTGATGGCTTTCACCCTTTACGGATTGAGCCATTTCCGCCAAGTTCCGGCTTAAACGCAGCTGTTTGCAACATTCGGCGATTTCATGATCCAGCATTGCCAACTGCCTCCCTTCTCTTAATGAATTCGTCGTAGGTGGTGAGACTCGGTGTGAATGTTTGCATTGTCGGGATCTGCTCATAAAGCTGCATGGGAGGAAGCTCAGGCACATCCATATACAGTCTTCTGTATAGGCTTTTAAGGCTATCACTATCTGTTACCTGATACTGTAACGCCTGATTCACCGTGTTAACAGCACTTTCAAATCCCGTACTCTCCGTAAGTTCTGCAAGGATCTTTAGGATTTGCCCGACCTCTGAATTTTGACAGGATTCCAGGTATTGCCGCATGGATTTGGGCATCATTTCGTACACGCCGCTGTATTTCAAAGCACGAGGGCGGTGGGATAGCTGTTTGAGATAAGGGAGCCAGTCCATACTCTGCTGCTTGTAGTCCCCATAAAGACGTTTGTGCCGGACAATCTCCCTGTAGTTTTCATCTTGGATGATCACCATGCCGGAACTGAGTACTATGTTGACCATAAGTCCTGCATGCTTTGGCGATACGGAATATTCATGTAGCCCTTTATTCAGATAGACTTTACCCCATTTATTCGCCTTTTGGGTAACACGCCTTGTCAAATCAAATGGAATAGAAGGTAGCGGTTTTAAGGCTTTCCGATCGGCTTGAAACAGTTCCTCAATTGTTTGGTTGTGCCTGTAATGTTCCCGGTCTGCGTCCTCTTCGCACATGGTTAGGAGTTGCCTATTGAAATCGGAAAGAAAGAGAAAACGAGGGACCGGGACTAAGAAGTTTCTGCGCTGATAACCCACCTTGCTTTCCACATTGCCTTTTTCATGGCCTTCTCCCGGGTTCGTGAATACAGCCTTAAATCCGTAATGCTCCCGAAAGCGTTGAAACTTATCGGTCAAGTTTCTTCCTCCATCACGGATTATGTTGGTGACAATCGTCTTGGTGTTATCAAACCACAGTTCATGGGGAACTCCTCCGATATGGCGAAAGATTGTGTCCAGGCCTTCCAACAGACACTCCATGTTTTCACCATGGAACAGCTGCAGAAAACCTTTGTTACTGTAGGGGAAGGATACTTCCAGGTACTTTCCGGTAATACGCCTGCCATTTTCATAAAACTCAGCGGTACCAAAATCTACTTGAGCTTCACCGGGTTTATGTTCCAAGGGCAGGTAGCCTGCTTTTGCACCGGCAAAGATCTGCTTCCTGCGATAAGACACGTACTGGGCTACCAGACGATAGGAACAGTTAAACCCTTCTACTTCCTTTGTTAGGCGGTTGTAGACCCGTTTGGCTGTATGTCTTTGGCTTCTCGGAGCAGACCTGTCATTTTCAAGCCATTCGTCAATTATAGGCTTGAACGCATCCAATTTAGGGCAAAATCGCTGTTGAGAAGCCGGTTTGGCTACAGGTTCGTTAAAATCTTTCATGTCTATGTACTTGCGCACAGTCCTCCAGTCAATCTGCAGGGATGATGCAATTTGAGAAATATTTCCCCCTTTTTCATAATACCTGCGTCTGATATCATGTATTTGATCCATTGTGAGCATTCTCCTTTTTCCTCCTTGCATTCTTTGATCAGATACAAGGATAAGTGATGGGGATTTTGCCTGCAATGGATCTTCTGCAATATTATGCAAAATCCAACTTGCAATATTATGGATTTCTGTCCTGCAACTTTCTACATTTTTAATCTACAACAAACAAACTGTGAGTGATCCATAGTGATTCGCCTTTCTGTGTATGTTTTGTGGTAAAACTATTTTACAACAGAAATCGTCACTATG
>LFSJ01000008.1 GCA_001512695.1 Tepidanaerobacter sp. DTU063
GGGATAGAAGCGCAATTCACATAAACAAAGGGTTTATCCCGCCGGGAACTTGCCCTATGAATCGCCTCGGCAAAAGCTCCCTTCCCGGTCCCGCTTTCACCCAATAAAAGCACCGTTGAACTGGTATCCGAAGCCCTTTTTGCCAGCTCAATCGCATATTTAATCCCTTCACTGTTGCCTATAATATCCTTGAAGGCTTCCTCCTTTATATGAAACGTCTTTAGTTTGTTTTCCAGGGTCTCCAAAGTTAAAAGCGCCTTTTCCCTTTCATGCCAAAGGGCTTTTATCTCCGTAATGTCAGTCAACTTTAGGAGGGCACCAACCCTTTTTCCATCTTTGTTCAAGGGTTCAATCGAACAGCGGACGGGAATACCGTTTATAGAAGTCTCCATCCCCCTTATGCTGCAATCTTGACCGAGGGCTACATCTGTTAGCTTTTTTACAATATCAGAGTCAGGATGCAGTTCACTTATATGCATATGTTCTACGTCAATAGATTTGCCGTAAATACCCTTTCCCATAAAATGACCGCCATAAAGTATGGTCTTCATATCTTCATTGCGCGCCGTGTAACCCCTGCTCTGATAAAACTTTACCTGCATATTCTTGCCGTCAACAATGACCATGTGACCTGCAGACCACAAATAAATGTAGTCAAAATTTTGCTCGCCAACAGTAATGCGCAAAAGCTTTAAATCATAATTAATCATCGACCGAAGTTTTATGCCGTTTATATATGTTTCAACAAAAAGCTCTTTTTGAGCTGTATGTTTCTCGAGTCTTTTATAAATTCCCTCTCCTAAAAGACCACCTTTCCTGCCGATAGCAACTATAGAATCCCCTTCCATGATATCTACGGGATCAACTCCTATGACTTTAAAGTCCTGCGCTTTCATGCCTCCGTCATCTTCACCCAAACCATTATCCGCGATGAGAACCCAGTCGCCTTCTACACATTTTCCATCCCTATGGCCGGGCCCATCAGTTAGATTAATGCCAAAAAAATCCCGGGCAATCTTATTGTAAGTAGTTATATAGCCGCGACTGTCAACGGCTATTATCCCTTCATCTATGAGATCTATTATCTGGTCGGTATGAGCCATAGACCCACCCCTTAAAAAGGACTGTTGCTACTTTTAAATAATTCTACATTGCTTGAAAAAAACCTTTAAATAGTTAAATAAAAATACTCGGACATGTTGTGATGAGTGCCTACACAAGCAGGAAAGGATAAAATCAAACCAGTAACGAAACTGCCGATGTAATAAAATGCAAAAAAAGTATCGCAAGACTGCTATTATATTATTAGTAGTCTTGCGATATATTCATTGTCCTCTTTATTTCTTCCTGCAGACACATTTCCTCTTTCCATCATCCTCACACTTGAAAGAATCCATTGCCTCCTGCAGACCGATTTCAAAAGCTTCCATGTCACGGCTGGGCATTCCTCCAGAGCCGGTCACACACCGTTTTCCTGCAAAGATTGCGTATTATTTATGCTTTCCTGAGGCGGCCTAGCAAGTCTTCTATGAATTGTTTGGCAGTTCGGCCTGAGCGGCGATTGTGCCAGAGTTCCCACTTTAGCGCCATCTGCCGGAGCTGCTCCGGCTCTACATCTATTCCCCTGCTTCCTGCTATGCCCTGGACTATCTTTAAGTATTCCTCTTGGTCGGGAGAGGGATATATGACTGTAATTCCGAAACGGTCTGACAGAGAAAGCTTTTCCTGGAGGGTGTCCTGGGCCCGTACTTCATCTTGGACTCGGTCGCTGTGGTATTCACGGAT
>LFSJ01000156.1 GCA_001512695.1 Tepidanaerobacter sp. DTU063
GGGAAGGCATGTACTACATGAATCTTTCTACGGTCTATCCTGGCCTTGAGGAGCTGGATGATTTAGAGTACTACGAGCTGGTTGAAAGGAGCGGCTACATTTACTCCAAGTTCGGAAGGCCCTATAGAAAGAAGCGGGTAAGGCTACTTAAGGAAGGCAGCATTTTTTCAAGAAAAATTGAGGGCAGGATCATTGACATTCGCCCTGATGTCTTTGATGAGCACAGTGTGTATTTGAACGGAAAGGCTTTTCTCATCCCCTTGGGGAGGTGCAATGATGAATCTTAGTGTTAAACTCACAACCCTGACGCCCGTCAACATAGGAAGCGGAGAGATTTTGTCACAGTTTTGTGATTATGTGTATGACAAGGGATTTATCTACTATCTGGACTACGATTTGATCGCCCAGGAGCTTGCGAAAATGCCTGAAGGCGATAGACTTATCGATGAGTTTGTGGCCATTGTCCGGACCCAGGCCGGTGGGAACGTGCAGAACAGGTTTAGAATAAAGGGCTTTTTAGAAAGTACGGGGCTAGATTTTCAAAACTTTGCTTCAAAGCAGATAGCTGTGGAAGATGAAATCAAGGAACAGATCCAGCTCCAGGTAAAGACCGGTGGCAGACCCTACGTGCCGGGCAGCAGTATAAAGGGGGCCATCCGCACCGCCATCGTCAGCAATTTTTTCACGGCAGAACTGGAGAAGAATATCAAAAACACCAAGGAGTACATAGGGCAGGACATCTTGGGGAAATACGATGAGGACATATTGAAGTTCCTGCAGGTATCTGACACGATGCCTTTTAATGAAGAGGACCTGGGGATTGTAAGATTTTTAAGGTACAACTTAAAGACCGGCGACTTGGATATTCCCGTTGTAAAGGAAGTCATTCTTTCGGAAAGGGAGAGCAGCTTTAAAATCGGCTTTAAAGCGAAAAAAGGTCAGGTACCCAGCAGATTTGTATTTCTGGAAGAAGGAAAAGGGGAGCAGATTTTTGAAATTATAAATAAGTACTCGAGGGAAAATGTGGAAAACGAGATAAAGGAGCTTAATAGAAACAAAAGCGGCGAATTGAAAGATGTGAAGGAGTTTTATGAAGAGCTCCTTGATACAGTCAGCACCGCTGATGTCAGCAAAGAAGCCTACATGAGAATAGGTTCCGGCAAGACCTTCTATGACAATACCGTTGCACACAAACTGTCACAAGCATTTTTAAAGGGGATAATAAAACAAAACTATAGAAAGGCAGATCCGAATTTCTTCCCTAAAACCAGGACCGTAGTGTTGCATGAAGGCAAAAAAACGGCACCCGGTTGGGTCAAGCTGGAAAAAGTATAGAAGCTTTGGAGGGGGAAGGTAGAGTGGCGAAAATTTTGATTGCAACCTTGGGTACAGGTCAATTGAAAGACGATGACACCTCTATAAGGGAATACAGGGAAGCAGTTTACAGATTCCTGGACAGCGGCAAAACCTATAAAACTTCCTTTATAGCAGCGGCCTTGAGTGATCATTTGCAAGTCGACAAATTGTATTTGATAGGCACCTCAAAATCCATGTGGGAAGAGGTCTACAGGTATTTTTCCACTGCCAGCGAGCAAAGCGTCGATGATGACTATTGGGTTGAATTGCACGAAAGGATAAAGGATCTTAATCCTAGAGATGAAAAACTTACGGACAAAGAGCTGTCTAGAGTTAACGAGGCCATTGACGATTATTTGAAACATATTCAACCCGAGGCCACGGGAGGTTCCCGCTGCTTCATAATCGACTATGGATTGGACGAAAGAGAAATCTGGAATAACTTTGATGTGATGATGCAGATCGGCGAGACCCTGACTGAAGATGATGAGATTTACCTGGATATAACCCATGCTTTTCGCTCAATACCGCTGTTCCTCTACATAATGCTGGACCTCATAAGAATACTCAAGCTCAAAAGGGACTTTAAACTTGGCGGCTTGTATTACGGCATGTTGGATGTGATTAGGGAAATGGGCTATGCTCCCATAGTGGACTTGAGCCCCCTTTACAACATGACTCTGTGGACCAGGGGAGCATATAACTTTTTAAACTTCGGAAACGGCTATCTCCTGGCAGATTTAGTTAGCAATCAGGAACTATCCGATAGAATCATGAACATTTCGGATATCGTCAACATTAACTTTATTGACGAATTTAAAAGGGAGATTGACCGCCTGGCCGGCTTGCTAAATGATGCAAATTCAAAAGACCCCTTAATCAAATACATGGAACCCTATTTGATGACCTTTGTGGACCGGTTCAAAGGGATTAATTCCAGTTCGCAGCTGCAATTGACGCTGGCAAAATGGTACTTCGAGCACAAGAGATTCGCCCAGTGCTATATCTGCCTGGCGGAGGCCATTGTTTCAAGAATACTGGAAGAGTACCGGGCCAGGGATTCCAAGATCAAGTGGAACAACGCCAATAGAAACAAAATCAAGTATTTGATATACAAGACCAACTTTGACACCATGGAAAAATTCAAAGACCTGTGTGATCTATATAGAGAAATCAGCACAACTAGAAATCTCATCGCCCATGCAGGTTTTGCAGACGAAAAAGAGTTATATAAAGATAAAGCACATAAAAACTTTACGTCTAATCGGCAAAAGTCTGTTGCTACTAAAATAGATTATAAAGATGCAATAAATAAAATCAATTCACACATGCGCAACACGGAAAACCATGTGTTTAACAATAAGCATTTAAAAGAGATACCCGACTTATTCCCCTTTAATAAATTATCCGGCAACTAATTGGATCTCTTTTTCTCAAAAGTTCACCCCATCA
>LFSJ01000160.1:0-1374 GCA_001512695.1 Tepidanaerobacter sp. DTU063
CTTCACCTTGAGCTTTTCTATACTGTTTTGATTTGCCTATTTTATAAGAAGCGACTCTCCCGTCATTTCCTTGGGCTTTTCGAGGTTTAAAAGCTCAAGCATGGTTGGCGCTATGTCTGCCAGCTTGCCGGTCCTTAATTTATAGGGCTTGTCGCTAATTAGGATAAGGGGCACCGGATTGCTGGTGTGTGCTGTATGAGGTTGGCCCGTTTCGTAATCCAGCATCTGCTCCGCATTGCCGTGGTCTGCAGTCAGTATTACCGTGCCGCCTTTTGCTCTGACGCAATCTACTACCTTGCCCACGCATTCATCTACCGCCTCGATAGCCCTTACAGCAGCTTCAAAGACCCCTGTATGTCCTACCATGTCGGGATTTGCAAAGTTTAGTATTATCACATCGTATATGTCTTCATTAATTTTTTCTACCACTTTATCTGCCACTTCGTATGCACTCATTTCCGGTTTCAAATCGTAAGTGGCCACTTTCGGCGATGGTATCAATATCCTGTCCTCACCGGGATAAGCTTTTTCCACGCCACCGTTAAAAAAGAAGGTCACATGGGCATATTTTTCGGTTTCTGCTATTCTAAGCTGCCTTAGCCCGGCAGCAGATAACACCTCTGCCAGAATATTATCTAGGGATTCTTGCCCATATGCTATTCTTGCATTTTTTATTGTGATATCATATTCGGTCAGGCATACGTAACTGACGGGGAAAAATCCCCTCTTGCGGGAAAAGCCGTCAAATTCCTCGTTACAAAAAGCATAGCTAAGCTGTCTAGCCCTGTCAGGCCGGAAGTTAAAGAAAATAATTGCATCTCCCGGCTCGACGGTGGCTACAGGCTCGCCCTTTTCATTAGTAACTACAGTCGGCACCACAAACTCATCAGTTTCCTTGCGCTCATAGCTTTGCTCCACTGCCTCTACAGCACTTGATGCTTTAAGACCTTCACCAAAGACTATCGCATTATAGGCTTTTTCCGTCCTATCCCAGCGCTTATCCCTGTCCATTGCATAGTAGCGGCCGGAAATTGTCGCTATTTTGCCTACACCGATTTTTTCCATGTATTCTTCTATTTCATTGATGTATTTTATGGCATTGGCCGGAGGCACGTCTCTCCCGTCTAAAAAAGCATGTAAGTAAACCTTTTGGAGCTTTTTCAGTTTAGCCATATCGAGGAGTGCCTTGAGATGGTCTATATGGCTGTGAACTCCGCCATCGGACAAAAGCCCCAAAAGATGAAGGGATTTATTGTTCTCTAAAGCATTGTCCATTGCCCAAACTAATGCAGGATTTTTAAAGAAATTACCGTTCTTTATATCCTGGGTCACCCTAGTGAAGTCTTGATATACGATTCGACCTGCACCTAGATT
>LFSJ01000160.1:1475-9912 GCA_001512695.1 Tepidanaerobacter sp. DTU063
TCTAATATCATTAGCATCAGCGGTTTTTTTGACACTTTCTTCAACTCCTATTATAGATTGAAAGAACAAATCGCATAAAAGCTTTCGGCTTTAAGGCTGGCGCCACCCACCAAGGCCCCATCGATATCGGCTTCTGCCATTAGTTCTTTGATGTTTTCCGGCTTTACACTGCCACCGTATAGTATTCTCACTGCTTCAGCAACCTCTTTGTTGTAAAGCTCACTTATCTTGTTTCTAATAGCACCAATTACCTCCTGTGCGTCAGCTGCTGAAGCTGTTTTGCCCGTGCCAATGGCCCAGATGGGCTCGTAGGCAAAAACTATTTTTTTGGCCTCTTCGGCTTCAATACCTTTCAGCGCCTTTTCCACTTGGCCCATTACAAAATCTATCGTTATGCCCTCTTCCCGTTGCTCCAAGGTCTCTCCGACACATACGATTGGAGCGAGTTCATGCTTTAGGGCAGACTTGATTTTGTTGTTCACCGTCTCATCCGTTTCCGCAAAATACTGCCGCCGCTCTGAATGCCCAATAATTACATAATCGCATGGAAGCTCTTTGAGCATAAGGGGCGAGACTTCCCCTGTAAAGGCCCCCTTTTCTTCCCAGTGCATATTCTGGGCTCCCAGTTTTACATTTGTGCCTACCAGCTTCTCAGCTGCCGCATATAGGGAAGTAAAAGGCGGGCAGATAACTATTTCTACGGTGAGCTCTTTCACCTTTGGCAAAAAACTTGAGAGAAAATCCAGGGTTTCTCTTTTATCATTGTTCATTTTCCAGTTACCAGCCATCAAAGGAATTCTTGACATCATGAATACCCCCGATTTCATTATTTTATATCAAATTTAAGGAAAAATCCACACATCACCTGTCATCTAAAGCTGCAATACCGGGCAGCTCCTTGCCTTCCAGGAATTCCAAGGACGCCCCGCCTCCGGTTGATATATGAGTCATGGCCTCTGCAAAACCCAATTGCTCAACTGCCGCTGCCGAATCGCCGCCGCCGATTATGGTTACTGCTTCGGATTTTGCCATCGCATCGGCTACCGCTAATGTGCCTTGTGCATATTCCCTTATTTCAAATACTCCCATGGGACCATTCCACACTACGGTTTTGGCCTCCTTAATTGCCTCCGCAAATTTCTTTCGAGTCTCCTCACCGATGTCAACACCCATCTTGTCCTCCGGAATCTCCGATACGGGGACCGTCTCGTGAGGCATGCCTTCCTTAAGCTCTGAAGTTACGACAACATCCTCCGGCAGAAGTAACTTTACGTTCTTTTCTTCGGCTTCTTTAAGTAGAGATGCAGCTAAATCAATTTTATCCTCTTCAAGCAGAGACTGACCTATTTCGTATCCCTTGCTCTTTAAGAAGGTATAGGCCATGCCGCCACCGATTAGCAGCGTGTCAACTTTGTTAAGCAGATTTTTAATGACTCCAATTTTATCCCCAACTTTTGCACCGCCTAAAATTGCCACAAAGGGCCTCTCCGGATTTTCCAAGGCCTTACCCATAACTTCGATTTCCTTCTGCAGTAAAAATCCCGCACCTGCCGGCAAGAAGTCTGCTACACCTACTGTAGAAGCATGAGCCCTGTGCGAGGTGCCGAAGGCATCGTTTATGAAAATATCGGCGAGCCTTGCAAGCTGCTTGGCAAAGTCAGGATCATTTTTTTCTTCTCCTTCGTGAAATCTTACATTTTCAAGGAGCAGCACGTCAGCCGCTTTCATCTTATCTACTGCCTCTTGTGCGGCTTCACCTATGCAGTCTTTTGCAAAAGCCACATCCCTGCCGAGAAGTTCGGAAAGCCTTTTGGCCACCGGAGCAAGGCTGTACTTTGGATTTACTTTACCCTTTGGCCTACCAAGGTGTGAAACTATGATAACCTTGGCGCCTTTTTCAATAAGATAATTAATTGTCGGCAGTGCTGCCCTGATGCGCGTATCATCGGTTATGTTTTGGTTTTCATCTAATGGCACATTTAGGTCTTCCCTGACTAAGACCCTTTTGTTTTCCAGGTTAAAATCTTGAAGAGTTTTCTTGTTCATCAGTTTTCGCCTCCCTCAAGTTTTAGCAATCTTCGGGCCGCTCCCTCGTCGGTTATAAAAACTGTAGGGCTGTGGTATTTAAGAAAGGCCCGTATTGCCGGTGCCTTGTTGGCCCCACCGGCTATAGCAATGACTATCCGAATGTTTTTTAAATCCGTGACGCTGAGGCCCACACTGCTGGCAGTATGGACAACCTTGCCTTCTTTATTAAAGTAATATCCAAAGGCTTCAGCCACGGCACCTTTTTTGCGTATTTTGCTTATTTCCTGCTCTGAAAGGCCACGTCTTCGGCCTATCTCCTCCGCTCCCCCTATGCCGTGAAGCAAGATATTGGCCCTGCGGACGATCTTCAGTATTTCACGGATTCCGGGTTCATTTACTATGGATTCCATGGTTTCCTGGCTCAGGTTGTCGGGGACGTAAAGGAGCCTGTATTGGGCACTTAGTTTTTTGGCAAGTTCGGCAGCTATTGTATTTGATTCTATCTCCACTCTTTCCCCCAGACCTCCCCTGCCTGGCACCACCATGACGTCCTTTAGACCTGATATTTTGTCCATGGCCTTCGGTATCTGGGCCATAGTCGTTCCTCCCGTTACCGCTACAATATCTCCATCGTTTATGGTTTTCTTGATATATCGAGCAGCTTCCTTGCCGAGTTGGAGCTTTACGGTTTCATCTTCATCGGTATTTCCCGGCACTATTGAAACATATCTGCATTTGTAAAGCTCCCTTATTCTTTGTGCAATGGGGCTGAGACCCCGCAAATGATATATAAAATGCTCCATCTTGAAGATCATGTCTTTACCAGCACCGGTAAGTTTCATGCCCTGCTGGTTTATCCTCAACAGCCCCAGTTCCTCCAATTCCTTTACTTCGGCTCTGAGCTGCCGCTCAGGCCAAGAAAGAAGGGATGAAAGGGCTCTCCTGCCTATAGGTTGATTAAAGTAGATACTTCGCAATATGGTGTAACGGTTTTCTACAGTCGCTGTAATTTCCGGAGCTATTTGTTTTAATAATCCCACCACTTCTTCCATTATTAATCTCCTCAAATAGACTGTATATGAAAGAAATGGCTGAAAAACCCTGCCTAAAGGCAAGAGTTTATCAGCCATGGCCATCTAGCTTATAATCCTTTGGCTGCGATATAATCTACTAAGTCCATTACCCTATTTGCATAACCCCATTCATTGTCATACCAGGCAACTACTTTAACCAGGTCATCTTCAATTACCATTGTTGACAAGCCATCAACTATGGATGAGAGTTCGGATCCTTTAAAGTCCATGGATACCAGCGGTTCTTCGGTATAGCCTAATATGCCCTTCATCTTGCCTTCAGCCGCTTCTTTTAAGGCCTCATTAATTTGTTCTGCAGTTGCGCTCTTGGAAAGTTGGCAGGTCAGGTCAACTATGGAAACCGTAGGTGTAGGCACACGAAGTGCGAATCCATTGAGCTTGCCTTTTAGTTCCGGGATTACAAGAGCCACTGCTTTTGCAGCACCCGTTGTAGTTGGGATGATGTTCAAGGCTGCAGCACGAGCTCTGCGCAAATCCTTATGGGGCAGGTCCAGTATTCGCTGGTCGTTGGTGTATGAGTGAATGGTGTTCATGAGACCTTTTTCGATTCCAAAATTGTCCATCAGCACTTTGGCAACAGGTGCCAGGCAGTTGGTGGTGCAAGATGCGTTAGAGATTACGTGATGATTTTCTGGATCGTACTTGTCTTCATTTACTCCCATAACTATGGTGATATCTTCGCCCTTGGCAGGAGCGCTGATAATTACCTTTTTAGCTCCGCCGGCCTCGATATGGCCAACTGCCTTTTCTCTTGCGGTGAAGACACCCGTTGATTCGACTACAACTTCTACTCCTAAATCTTTCCAGGGAATGTTGGCCAATTCTCTCTCAGCAAAAACCTTAATTTCCTTGCCGTTTACGATAATAGAAGAGTCTTTCGCCTCCACCTCTGCATCGAAGGTGCCAAAGACCGAATCGTACTTTAAGAGGTGGGCTAGGGTCTTTGTGTCAAATAAATCGTTGATTGCTACTACTTCAATCTCCGGATGCTTATTGAATGCAGCTTTAAGTGCATTCCTACCTATGCGCCCAAAACCGTTGATACCTACTTTTACTGACATAAAAAATTCCTCCTTTTTATGAATTTATTTACATTTAATTTGAACCGGAGCCGGGTTTAGATTTGTATATAGTTAGAATTTACTTGCCAGACCTTATTCTATTCAAAATGAATGTTGAAATTGGAAAGCTCCGGCAAAGGGACATTTTCTGTCCCTTGTATTTATTTATTGTCCCTCTTGTTTTAAAAAAACAGGGTTTTTGCATTTGCATCATACAAAAACACCTAAAATTAGTATTATTGGGGAAAATTGCTGATATCCTTATATCATATTCAACAAAACTTGCTAAAATCCTTCCGCAAGATAAAGCTTTTAATATCTTTTTCTCTTGTTTGACGAAAGTATGCCCATTTCCTCTCTGTATTTTGCTACGGTCCTGCGGGATATGGAAATGCCCTTTTGCTTTAAAATATCGGCTATCTTCTGGTCACTTAAGGGATTGTACGAATCTTCTCCCTCAATTATTTCACGGATTAGTTTTTTTGTGCTCTCCGCTGAAGTCATGGTACCGTTTACATTCTCCAACCCGCTCTGGAAGAAAAACTTCAGTTCAAAAACGCCCCGGGGGGTCTGCACGTATTTGCCGCTGATGGCCCGAGATACGGTTGACTCATGAACTCCTACCATGTCAGCAATCTCTCTCATGGTCAGTGGTTTTAGATAAATTAAGCCATTGTCAAAAAACTCCCTTTGAACACGGACTATTGATTCTATGACTTTTTGGAGGGTTATCCGCCGCTGTTCGATGCTCTTAATAAGCCATAGTGCAGAATCCAGGCGATTTGATAGAAACTTGCAGATACTTGACTCCTTGTCTTCAGAAGTAAGCAATGCGCGATAATAAGGGTTGATGGAAAGTTTCGGTGATATGGAATCATTCATAATGACTATATATTCATTGCCCACTTTCTCAATAACTGCATCGGGGATGATATACTGAACATCGTTTATCGAAGAAAAATTTCGTCCGGGTTTAGGATCGAGGGTAACTAAAATATCCTTTAACTGTTGGACCTCAGCCATGCTGATATTTAAGGCTTCCGCTATTTTGGAAAACCGGCATTCTGCCAGATCCTCCAGGTGATTGGTGACCAATTCCTTTATTTTTGGCGCTTTAATGCCGTTTTGTTCTATTTGTATCAGCAAACATTCAATCAGATTTCTTGCTCCTACCCCTGCAGGGTCAAAAGTTTGGATTATCTTAAGCGTGTCCTCTACATCTTTTTTTGACACTTTCAGCAGCTTTGCTACTTCATCTACAGTGATGCTAAGGTAACCGTTTTTGTCTAAGTTGCCTATCAAGAATTCTCCAATCTTTAATTCAGTTTTTGATATGAAGGCAAAGCGCAGCTGCATCATCAAATGTTCCTGCAAAGACGGTGTTGATGAGATAAAGTTTTCATACATCACCTCTTCCCTTTGTTCCCTCGGTCCCCTTATGGGGCCGCTGCCTGCCTCCTCCTGGAAATACTCTTCCCAATCAATACTGTCTTCCCTGTCATCGGCTTCCCTTTCAACAGGAGTCTCAGATTTTATAAAATCATCGTTCAAATCAAGAAGCGGGTTTTCTAAAAGCTGATTCTCTATATACTGTCCCAATTCAAAAGTGGAAAGCTGCAAAATTGTTATGGCTTGTCTGAGTTCGGGAGTCATAACCAGCTTTTGAGTTTGAGAAAGTGTAAGGCTGAAATTTACCTGCATCTTTTTCCCCCCTTGGGAAAACTTCATATTTAATAGCCCTAATTAAAACTGTGTTATATATATATTCTATAAAAATATCAATTTTTCCTCTTTTTTTAAAACAAATGGAATGAAATTTGCTAGAGAATTTGCCCGTTTGTGTCATAGGGATGAATAAATAGAGGCAGGACGTCTCTTGAACATTCACCCTGCCCCTATTAATCATTTTATTTCATGGAGCCTTTTTGCTGCGTATTTACATCGCGTGCCCCATTTCGCCTGAAAATTTCAGCCGCAGCGTCCACTTTTCCCTCATGGGCCCTGACGGCTGCCAGTATTTTACCCTTTTTCACCTCTTCTTCATATTTTCGACCCTGTTCTTCAGGGATGCCCCAATCGATGAGGCCTCCGGCAATACCGCCTGTTGCAGCACCTGACAGCAAGCCCGCAATAGGTCCTGCTGCGATAACAGGACCCAGGCCCGGTATTGCCAAGGCACCGGCCCCCATAGCAAGACCGGCAAGGCCACCGAGGACACCACCTGTTGTTGTGCCATCTGCCACCGTGCCCATACCCATGCCCATTGTTGTATCAGCCTGAGTATCCTGGCCCTGCTGCTCTTTGGCTACAATCGATATTTCATTGGTATCAAAGCCCGATTGTCTGAGTTCTGCTACGGCCCTCTCTGCCTGGTCGCGACTGTCAAAGACTCCCACAACGGTTATTACCATTATTTTCTACCTCCCGGCTGTATTTTTAAATCACTCTTATTTTATCCTTGTTTTAAAATAGCTATTCCGTGCATGATAAATTCCAATAAAGGGAATAGTAATATAAAAATATGTCTCCGGGGGTGTTTGCTTTGACAGATGTGACGGAAAAGGGCAAAAGGGACAAGAGTATGGCCGAAATCAGTGAAAACTTGGGCACCGACACCGCAAATAAGCTTCAGGAAATAATAGGAGAAATGCAGCGGGGGCAAAAGAGTCCCTACAGAGATCCGATGCAGCAGCAGTTCATAGAGGAAGTTAATTGCCTGCTGAATTCCGTGCGGCAGCAGCAGCTCTCCTCTCAAAGCCAGCTTCAAGCCTCACTAAATCAAGCAACGAGCAATTTAACTGATTCCAATCGATTTGACACGATATTGGATAGTGTCAAAGAGCTTCTGCAGGCAGCCCAGTTAGGCGTCTCCAATCTTCAGATAAATATGAAGCAGTACAAGAGCATCATAGACAAAATGGAAAGGGATTGTCACCAGCAGCAGGTGACCACGGATCTCCAGGTGGTACAGGCCTTACAGCAGGCCATATCTTCAATGGCCCAGGCGCAAAACAGCCTCCTGCAAAGCCAGGCAGTTGACAAGATGTATGACTCAATTACAAAATGCCAGGACAAGCTGGCACAAATTGAAGCCTTGCAGAGCACAAAGACTACCATGTAAATCTACATAAAAAAGCGGGCGGTCACTCCGCCCAAAATTACTTTTTAAGGATCGTGGAAAAAAGGCACAAGTTTTACCAGCATTTCAAATAAAATCGTTATTTTAACCCTTCTGGGACTTACCACATCAACGCTAATATGTTCTACGTTAAAATAAACTAAGGCCTGCATGCCGGGACTTGCTCCGTGTAGATGAATAAACTCCAAGAATGGAATTGTAGCTTCGAAAAAGTGAACCGGTTGCGAGGGCAGAGCCGCCACATACAGCACTTTTGCTGCAACTTCTCCATCCACGATTACTTTATCGTGCACCACCTTTACTTTATCTACGGAAAACCTGGCCTTAGCCTCAACGCCTCGAGCTGCATCGGGCTTTCCAGCAGGTATTGTAACCGTATCCTGAATTATGGCCTGGACTTTGCCCATCCAAAGTTTGCCGTGGTGTCTTTCGCGGCGGGCTTCAAATACGTAAATATATCCGTAGATGGTGCCTACAACTATCTCGCCATATCCCTTCTGATTCAGTTCACCGGCAGTAACGCAGAAAGCTCCGTTTGGAACCGTCTGCTGCCATTCCATTATGATTTTCCCGGCCTTCCAGCTGTATATATAGACATAGCTCAGGCAGACAACTATCAATTCCTTTTTCCCGTCGCCGTCAATATCGTATATGGCCACATCTTTAACACTTTCACTAAACTTTGGGCTTTCCCAAAAGCTTTGGTAGCCATTTCCGGAGCAGCGCAGCACCCTTATCTTACTTGGGCTGCAGTCAAGCACTATCTCATGTTTTCCATCCCGGTCAAAATCATCGACCCTCAGAAAGGCATCTCCCGCATCTGTTATGTGGCTGCTCCATTTTTCATGCATTTTTCCGTCCTTAAAGGATAATACAAACAGGGTGCAGCCGTGCCTGCCATGGCATTTGACTACCATCTCCGGGAAGCCATCGCCATCGGTATCGCCGCAAGCTACAAAGGAAACCGGGTGTTTTATCGTCTCTACTTTAATAAGGACCAATCTCTTTTCATAGCGAAAAATATAAATGCGGGGTTTGCCCTTTACTACCGCAATTATCTCGTGTCTGCCATCCTTATCGATGTCTGCAACGGCTATGCAGGTCACCTTTTCTTT
>LFSJ01000160.1:9955-25728 GCA_001512695.1 Tepidanaerobacter sp. DTU063
CAGCCAACAATTATTTCATGAACTCCATCCTTGTCAATGTCATGACAGCAGAGCCAGTGAGTATCGTTGTTTTCCAGGGAAGTTCGGGCCAGCTGATGGTAAGTATTGCCTCGGTATTGAAATACGTACAAATTGGATTGGTGCCCGGAAGCAGCAGTCGTCCCTGCTATGATATTTATGCGGCCATCGCCGTTTACATCGCCCAGCGCCACCCGTGATTCCTGGCCCAAGTCCTTACTGGCCCATTCCAATTGGTAAGCCTGCCTCATTTACATCTCCCTCCCCAAAAGCAAAGCACATTAATGCTGTTCCTTATATACTATTCGGGAGAGAGAAAAAAGGACTACAATAATTAAACTCAAATCATAGCATTTTCCACCATTTTTTCTGCAATCTGTATGGTATTTAGCGCCGCACCTTTTCTCAGGTTATCAGCCACAATCCATAAGTTTAAACCGTTTCTTACGGAAAAATCTTCTCGTATTCTTCCTACAAAAACCTCATCACTGCCCGTCACGTCGCCGGGGAGAGGATAGCGTTTGGATTTAGGATCATCTACTACCTTAACCCCCGATGCCTTGGAGAGGATTTCCCGGGCCATTTCAGCTGTCAGTTTTTCTTCAGTTTCAATATTTACTGCTTCCGAGTGGCCGTTCATGACAGGCACCCTGACGGTAGTAGCAGTTATAGCTAGATTGTCGTCATTCATTATCTTCTTTGTCTCGTTTACCATTTTTAATTCTTCCTGGCTGTACCCCGTATCATCAAACACATCAATATGGGGCAGGACATTTAAGGCAATAGGATAAGGATAGACCCGAGCTTTAGGATCTTCCCCATTTAACACCATTTTTAACTGCTCCATTAGTTCCTCAATAGCTTCTAAACCGGTACCGGATACCGCCTGATATGTAGAGACAACGACTCTCTTAATCCTGGCCACATCATGTAAGGGTTTTAATGCAACCACCATCTGAATGGTAGAGCAATTTGGATTCGATATAATGCCTTTGTGTTTTTTTATGTCTTCCGGATTCACCTCAGGCACAACCAGGGGGACTTCGGGAGACATGCGAAAGGCATTGCTGTTATCTATGACAATTGCACCACGCTTTATCGCCTCAGGTGCAAGCTCCTTGCTTACAGTTTTACCTGCAGAAAAAAGTGCAATATCAATGCCGTTAAATGAAGCAGGAGTAGCTTCCAGCACCTTTAGCTTCTCGCCTCTGAAGCTAACCGATATGCCATTTGACCGGGCAGAAGCTAAGGGCAATACCCTGTTTACCGGAAAATCTCGTTCCTCCAAAATCTTCAGCATAGTTTGACCCACAGCCCCCGTAGCTCCAACTATAGCGATGTTGTATTTTTTCATTTTCATCCACTCCTTTATCTGTTGTAATAATTAAGCATTTTCGATGAGCTGGGCCGCTCACCATTTTTATATTTCCATTATTTTAATATAAGCTTATGTAATATGCAATATCTTCTTGAAGTTTAACTTTTCTGTTAAAAACATAAGCCGGTTTTTGTCTATGTACTGCGGACATTTGTATTTGATTCAAGAACGTTAGCATATTACATTCGACACGGAGCTTCAATACCCTTTTTTTTGAATTATTTTGCTAGTTTGGATTTTATTTATAAAAAAAGCTGCCATTTAAAATGACAGCTTTGGCATGATTATATGAGCTTTTAGCAAACATGTCAGGATAAAGCAATGAAACGGCCGTTTTTTTAGTTAAAATAAGCCTTATAGATAACTTTTACGCATTTTTCGGCCAAATCATTTTTCACAATATAACTGCTGAAGTTTGTCTGTACCTTTTTGGCAAGTACCGGAATATCTTGTTGGCTGAGGGATGATGCTATTTTCTCATCAACGGCCTTTGAGCAAACAGTATCCTTATAAACAACAGTCACCTTTGACATGCTCTCCAAAAAAGTCACTTCAGCATTTAGTTCATTAGCTAAACTTCCTGCTGCATCTTTATCCTCTTCATTTATTAATACCAGTTTCTGGCCCGCATCGTCTTCATAAATAACTTTGTCTATGCCCAGCCCTTGAAGTTTTTTTACATAATCATCCGAAAAGGTTTTTTCTCTCTCATATCTTGCCGCGGTGAAGTCCCTTGTTAGGGAAATTCCGGAGACAATCAGGTCACTTCGTTCAGGCCCCACCAGGGTGCCCTCCGATTCGTCAAAAGTGGATTTAATCCTAAGCTTCAAATCAAACTCCCTGGCAGCCTTGACGGCTCTCGGATGAATTACTTTGGCACCGTTTTCCGCCAATGTAATTGTTTCCTCGTATGATAACCTCGGTATAAACTGCGCTTCAGGGACCAACCGAGGGTCCGTAACCGCGATTCCCGGCACATCCGTGTATATTTCCACCAAATCCGCTTTCAGATATCCACCCAACACCACTGCAGTGGTATCGCTACCCCCACGGCCCAAGGTGGTAATATCATTTTTTTCTGTCCTACCCTGAAAGCCTGCGACTACCACAACTTTGCCTTCTTTTAACTTTTCCATGATCTGCTCGGGGTAAACTTTAATGATATCGGCATTGCCAAAATCCTCCGTGGTGAGTATCCCCGCTTGAAATCCGGTCATGGCTTCGGCCTTAACCCCTTGTGCCTCTATGTAAGTTGCCATAACACATGCTGAAATAATCTCCCCGCAGGACATGATAAGATCCTGTGTTTTGGGATTGATTTTACCCCCCTGCTCCCTCAATAGGTCGATTAAAGTATCCGTAGCATACGGATCTCCCCTTCTGCCCATAGCAGACACCACAACCACCACATCGTGGCCCTGCTCTTTTGCCTTCAAGATGTGACCTAGCACTGCTTTTCGGCTTTCAGCAGATTTTACCGATGTACCACCAAACTTTTGCACTATTAGGCCCATATGACACCTCCAAATTATTATTTTATAGTGTAATAAGTGTCGAGTAATGTGTCAACACTACTTAAGCTCTTTATATTCGTTTGCCAATTTGGCATATTTAACGGCTCTGTCTTGTGCCATCTCGATGTACTCCTGGGATAGTTCTCTTACAACTTTAGCAGGAACTCCTACAGCTAAAGAATAGGGCGGGATCTCCTTGCCTTCCGTGACAAGGGCACCTGCACCGATTAATGCCCCTTCTCCTATCACTGCCCCGTCAAGAATTATGGCACCCATGCCGATAAAGGCGCCATCTTTTACCGTGCAGCCGTGGACAATTGCCCCATGGCCAATAGTGACATTATCGCCTATAATTGTAGGATAGTCATCAGCCACGTGGACAATTGAGCCATCCTGTATGTTGGTATTTGCGCCAACTACTATCTTGTTCACATCACCCCGAAGCACCGTCCTGTGCCATATACTTGAATTCTCACCCACTGTCACATCTCCTATCACATCAGCAGTAGGCGCTATAAAGCAGCTTTCGTGAATCTTGGGCATTAAATTTTTGAAGTTACCTATCATAAGAACACCACCTTTTTGAATGAATATTTCGGGACGGGTACAAAATATTCACGAGTTGTGAAATACTATGAAATATTATAGCATGTTACATGTTACGTTTAGTATTGCCATTTGTTACCAGGTAAGGCAGTTCGGTCAGGTTATTCGCTTACTTGCATCACCTGACGCCGTGGATACCTTTACGATAAAAATATAGTTGATACCTATTTCCAATGTTACTATATTTTTACTCCAGATGGAACCTTTAACTTTTTTACACGTCTGATATAATAGAAACATAGTTTTTCAAGCATTGGATAGAGTTTTACCTGGGGGATCAGAAAACAAGGAGGGATTTTTAACTCAGGAAACTTTATTTGAATTAATGCACTGAAACAGGAGGGAAGTTACATGCTACATATTCTAAAAAATAGCTTGCATAAACGCCTTATTCCTTGGATTCTGACCATCCTAATTAGTGCCTCTGCACTAATGCCGGCCTTCGGTCAGGAAGTCCTGCTCTACGAAGAATCGACAGGTTTTCCGGTAACTGGTGGTGTTACATATGAAGTAAAAACTCTATTTACCTCTCAAGGCTGGCAAAAAATACACATTTTAAGGGTAAACTTAGACTCTGATAACGTCGATGTAGATACAATCATAGGAAAAAACGGCCTTTCCCAAAGAGATTCCTTAAACCGGATGGTACAGGATAACGGTGCGGTGGCCGGCATCAACGGTGATTTCTTTATTACGGCCACACCTTCTGCCCCAATCGGGCCGCAGATTAGCAATGGGAAACTTATTTCCACGCCGCTTAACGATATGGGTATGGCAGCAATCGGCCTTAGTTTTGATAGGATTCCTGAAATACTAAAGCTGGAGTTTTCGGGCAGGCTGATTGCCCCCGACCGCAGCTACTTTACCGTTGAAGGTGTTAATAAAATCAGAAACAGTTACAACAATATATTCGTGTACACCCCGGAATTCGGTTCCACAACACCCAAGCCGGGTGAGGGTGCCCCTAACTTAACTTTTGCAACGGTAAAGGACAACCGCATTGTCAGTATTTCAGAAGGTCAAACTGCCCCAATACCCGAGGACGGTTTGGTGCTGATGGCTTGGGGAGACGGAGGAAATTTCCTGAAGACCCGCTTTTCTACCGGCGACCACATTGAACTGGACCTTCAAATCACCCCTGACGTCTCAAATCTGAAAATGCTCTTGGGTGGTGGCGCAGTTTTAGTTGAAAACGGCCAAATACCCAAAGTCTTTTCCCATGACGTTCCGGGAACTCATCCCAGGACTGCTATCGGCTTTACCGCCGACAAAAAAACCATAATCATGGTTGTAGTTGACGGCCGCCAGGCCCAAAGCCGCGGTATGACACAGCAGGAACTGGCAGAGCTTATGTTGAGCCTTGGTGCATATGATGCGCTGAATCTTGACGGCGGCGGCTCCTCCACCATGGTAGTAAAACCCTTTGACGAAATCCAACCGAGAGTTGTCAACAGTCCCTCGGGAGGTGTTCAACGACTAATTCCAAATGCCCTGGGAATTTTTGCTAAGGCACCGGTAGGTGAGATTTATGGTCTTAAGATAAAAGCTTCTTCATTCAATATTGCCAAGGGCGGTAACAGGACCTTTGATGTCATAGCCTATGATAAAAACTACAACATCGTTGATATTAACCCCGATAAAGTTCGCTGGAGCGTCACCGGGGACATTGGTTACTTCAATGGCAATGTTTTTACAGCCCAAAAAAGCGGCACAGCACAGATTGTTGCCAGCTACGGAGATATTAAGGCAAGGCAGGATATCAGGGTGTTGAAAGATGCCGTCATGCTGAAAATTGAACCCGAAAAGGTGCACGTGAATCCCGGAGGCAAGGCCCTGATAAACGTCTGTGTAATTGACAGTGAAGGATTTAAAGCACCACTTGAATCTAATGATGTAAAGTTTAATCTCGTTGGCGAAGTCGGTACAATAAATGGCCTGGAGTTTACCGCTAGCCAAATGCCAACAAGCGGTGCCATAATAGCAGAATTTGCAGGCCTTCAAGCCGGTGCATTGGTGCAAACCGGCTACCAAAGTATTTTGCTTGACGACTTTGAAAGCATCCAGGGCAAAGCCTTTTCATCTTACCCAGCATACGTAAAAGGTTCCTTCAGTATTACATCACTGCCAGACCCGGTATACTCCGGCCAGTTTTCCGGCAAATTAGCTTACGATTTTACCGGAGGAACTGATACAAGGGCAGCCTATCTTGCCTTCCAAAACGGCGGCAGAACTTTGCCAGAAGGCACCGTCAAGATTGGCCTTCGGGTCTACGGACAAGGACAAGGAGAGTGGATGAGGGCTGCCGTGGAGGATGCTTCAGGCAAGGAAACCATACTCGATATTTCAAAGAGCGTTGACTGGCAGGGTTGGCGCTGGCTTGAGGTAAATCTACCTGCCGGGAAAGCGCCCTTTAAGCTCAAGACCATCTACGTGGTAGAAACCAATCCTGACATAAAAACTACTGGGGCCCTTTACCTGGATGACCTTACAGCTTTCGCAGCAGGTATGTATGATGAATCGCTAGTTCCTGCTAGCCCAATTTGGATTGATGCTGCAAATCAAAAGGGCAGCGGTTTTACCTTTGGAGCCTTGGGAGCTATGCCGGATGACAATCAAAACAATTTAAGCACACTGGCCCTAGCCAAAGATATTTTAAATAAGCATGGTGCCAGCTTAAATGTCATACTAGGCAAGCCCTGGGCTGATGAAGCCACATTGGAAGAGCAGCTGGATGGCTTGAACAATTATAGATTCTCCGGAACCGGATACTCCGCGTATATGGCACAGGATGCTATTTTTATCTTTTTGGATGCTTCTAAAGGCGGCTTGCGTGCTACCGACTACAAGCAGTGGTTGAATCTGCAAAATGACTTAAAATCCATCACATCCAAAACTCTTTTTGTGGTCATAGATAGGGCTCCGGAAAACTTTTCGGATTCCCTGGAAGGTGAACTGCTAAAGAAAGTCCTTAGCGAACATGCCAAATCCACGGGCCAGGCCGTATGGGTGCTGACAAATAGCCAGACTGCTTTTAGCAGCAAGGCTGAAGATGGTGTACACTACCTTTCAATTCCTAGTATAAATGCAAAGGAACCAGCTGCAGTAATGTTTTACCTTGCAAACGGCAGAGTAAACTACCAGGTCATTCCCCTGGTGAGCAGAATCATTAATGAAACACCGGGAGTTAAGGCCGGGGTAGCCACAACTCTTAAAATATACGGAATAACAGCCGAAGGAAATAAGATACACTTGGGTTACCCCTATGCCGCTGAGTGGCGGGTTACATATGACAAGCCCGTAGTCTTTGACCCCAAAAGCCTTAGTTTCAAGGTAGACAGTCCCGGCACTGCAAATCTTCAGCTAATAATGGGGGAAAGCTTGCATTCTTTCTCCATTATGATAAGTGACATAACAGTCCTGGTAAATGGCCAGGAAGTGCATTTCCCCGACCAGGTACCTTACATCAATAAAGATAACAGGACCATGGTGCCCGTAAGATTTGTCTCCGAAAGCCTTGGAGCAAAGGTCAGTTGGGACAATGACAACAGGATGGTAATCATCGAGAAAGGCCAAGACCTAATAAAGCTCAAAATCGGTGAAAACAAGGCTGTCGTCAACGGCGAAACAGTATACTTTGACACAACAGCCGTCTTGCAAAATGATAGAACCATGGTGCCCGTAAGATTCATCAGTGAAGCCCTCGGGGCAAAAGTTGGCTGGAACCAGGAAAAAAGAGCCGTAGAAATTGAATACTAAGGTAACTTGCCCTGTCTTTTAAAGAGACGGGGCTTTTTCATTTATACGAAAAGAGCACCAACCCTTTTTGGATTGGTGCTCTAAATTGCCTATATTTTACATCGTCTCTGCCAGTCTTTTATAAGTCTCGTAGCGTTCTTTGGCATCCTTTGCAGCTTTTTCAAAGAGTTCCTCAGCCCTGTCAGGGAAGGCGTTTACGAGGGACGAGTACCTGACTTCACCCATTAAGAACTCCTTGAAATCGGCAGTAGGTTCTTTAGAGTCAAGGATAAAGGGATTCTTGCCTTCTTCTTTAAGCTGCGGATTGTACCTGTACAGATGCCAGTAACCGGCTTCGACAGCTTCCTTCTGTCTTTCCTGGCTCCGGCCCATGCCGCCCTTTATGCCATGAGCAATACAGGGTGCGTAAGCAATGATGAGGGATGGACCCGGATAACTTTCAGCTTCGATTAATGCTTTGATGAGCTGGTTCTGGTTAGCTCCCATAGCCACCTGGGCTACATATACGTAACCGTAACTCATAGCAATGAGGCCCAGGTCTTTTTTCTTAGTATGCTTTCCTGCAGCTGCAAATTGGGCAACAGCAGCGGTAGGTGTAGCTTTGGAAGACTGACCGCCAGTGTTAGAGTAGACCTCGGTGTCGAAAACCAAGATATTTACATCTTCTCCGGAAGCCAGCACATGGTCAAGGCCGCCAAAGCCTATGTCATATGCCCATCCGTCTCCGCCGAAGATCCACTGAGATTTCTTCACTATATGTTCCTTCATGTCGAGGATTTCATCTAANNGCTGCCTCTTTTGTTTTCGCAGCATCGTTCATGTTGTCAAGCCATAGCTTAAATGCATCCTTTAATTCTTCAGGAATGTTCAGCTCTAGAGCTTCTTTCATCAGTGAAGCCAATTTTTCACGTATTTGTTTTACCGCTAAATACATGCCGTAGCCAAACTCGGCATTGTCTTCAAAGAGGGAATTGGCCCATGTAGGTCCGTAACCATCTTTATTCGTGCAGTACGGTGTTGAGGGTGCGCTTCCTCCCCAGATTGATGAACAACCTGTGGCATTAGCAATCATCATTCTATCTCCAAATAGCTGTGTAACTAATCTTGCATATGGTGTCTCGGCGCAGCCGGCACAAGCACCTGAGAACTCAAGGAGCGGCTGCTGGAACTGACTGCCTTTGACTGTGTTTATATTCATTGGATTTTCCTTAGGTGAAAGTTTCATTGCATAATCCCAGCACTCAACTTGATTGAGTTGAGTCTCGAGGGGCTTCATTACCAATGATTTTTGCTTCGTAGGACAGGTGTTAGCACAAACTCCACAACCGGTGCAATCCAATGGACTTACCTGTATGCGGAAGTTTAGACCATCAAAGCCGCGACCCGTTGCTTTCTTTGATACGAAAGCTTCCGGAGCATTCTTGACCTCTTCTTCATTTAGCAGGAAGGGCCTTATTACAGCATGGGGACATACGTAAGCACACTGATTGCACTGTATGCATGTTTCGGGCTGCCATTCGGGAACATTCACCGCAATGCCCCGCTTTTCATACCTGGCGGTACCCATTGGGAATGTGCCATCTTCACGACCTGCAAATGCACTGACAGGCAGTTTGTCGCCTTCCTGGCGATTCATTACGTCGGCAACATTCTTGATGAAGTCAGGTGCATCTACTTCAGCAGCAGCTTCATCTTTTGCATCGGCCCAAGCTTCAGGCACGTCTACTTTCACCAAAGCCTCGATGCCCTTGTCCACAGCCTGGTAGTTCATTTCGACGATCTTTTCACCTTTGTGGCCGTAGGATTTAACGATGGCATCTTTTAGATGTTTTACTGCATCTTCTACGGGGATGATATTAGCAAGTTTGAAGAATGCAGCCTGCATTATCATATTTATTCTTCCGCCAAGGCCGATTTCCTGGGCAATATCTACTGCGTTGATTATATAGAAGCTGATGTTGTGTTTAGCAAGATAATTTTTAACCGATGCGGGAAGCTTTTCTTCCAGTTCTTCGGGAGTCCACTGACAATTTAGCAGGAATGTGCCGCCATCCTTTAGGCCTGCCAAGACATCGTATTTGCCGATGTATGCAGGATTGTGGCAAGCGATAAAGTCTGCTTTGTCGATCAAGTAGGTAGAGCGAATTGGTTTATTGCCAAAGCGCAGGTGGGAAATCGTTACACCACCGGATTTCTTGGAGTCATAGGAGAAGTATGCCTGGGCATACATATCGGTGTTGTCGCCGATAATCTTAATAGCGCTCTTGTTGGCTCCAACAGTTCCGTCTGAACCAAAGCCCCAGAATTTACAGCATGTGGTTCCTTCGGGAGTTGTGTCAATTTGCTCTTCTACCGGAAGTGAAGTGTTTGTCACATCGTCCACGATGCTTATCGTAAAGTGGTTCTTGGGCGAATCGGCCTTTAAGTTGTCAAAGACCGCCTTAATGTGGGTAGGTGTTGTATCCTTAGAGCCAAGGCCGTAGCGACCGCCAACAATTGTAGGACGATTGTCTGCTTCGATATACACGGTGCAAACATCCTGGTACAATGGCTCGCCTAAAGAGCCGGGTTCTTTTGTCCTATCAAGGACAGCTATTTTCTTGACCGTCTTGGGCATTTCAGCTAGGAAATGCTTTGTAGAGAAGGGTCTGAACAGGCGAACTTTCAGCACGCCTACTTTTTCACCCTTAGCCATCAAGTAATCGACGGTTTCCTCGATGGTTTCGCAAACGGAACCCATTGCCACAATTACCCGCTCCGCTTCGGGATGGCCGTAGTAGTTGAACAACTTGTAATTGCGGCCGGTAAGTTCGTTGATTTTGTTCATATATTCTTCAACAACTTCAGGAATTGCAAGATAGAAAGGATTTGCAGCTTCCTTTGCCTGGAAGAATATGTCCGGATTTTGGGCAGTGCCGCGTGTTACGGGACGCTCGGGATTTAGAGCTCTCTTCCTAAATTCTCTGATCGCATCGTAGTCCACTAATTTTGCCAAATCCTCATATTCGAGAACTTCTATCTTCTGGATTTCGTGGGATGTTCTAAAACCATCAAAGAAATGTAAGAAGGGTACCCTTCCTTTTATGGCTGATAGGTGTGCCACACCGGCCAAATCCATTACTTCCTGAACGCTGCTGGAAGCAAGTAGTGCAAAACCGGTCTGGCGGCAGGCCATTACGTCTGAATGGTCTCCAAAAATAGACAGGGCATGTCCTGCAACAGCTCTTGCGCTGACATGAAATACACCGGGCAATAGCTCTCCGGCGATTTTGTACATATTCGGAACCATGAGCAGCAATCCTTGGGATGCTGTAAAAGTCGTGGTCAGGGCTCCTGCTGCCAATGAACCGTGTACAGTTCCAGCAGCTCCTGCTTCAGATTGCATTTCCACAACTTTTACCTGCTGGCCAAAAATATTTTTTCTTCCGTGAGCACTCCACTCATCGACAAGTTCTGCCATGGGGGACGATGGAGTTATTGGGTAAATAGCTGCTACATCGGTAAATGCATATGCTACATGGGCAGCAGCAGTGTTCCCGTCCATGGACTTCATAACTTTTGCCATTGGTTCTCCTCTCCTTTGTTTATTATTTAAGACAATATGCAAAGGCTCTCTTGTTTAGCTAGCTTGTGATAAAAATCACTTAATGAAAATTACCTTAAATACGTTTTAAACACACTGTCGGGAGCCTTGATACAAAACACACCAAAAAACATTATAACATAACAAAAATACTTTTTCCACTTAAGGTCTTAAATCACCTCTCTCAAATAAAGATGTGTAAGACACGCATGTTTTTTGTATACTGTTTGTTAAATTCTACATTTTTCTGCAAAATCCTCCATTGATATGCGAGGGCAACAATAAAAAAATCTCCTTTAAAGCAAGACATTTAGACAATGTCTGCTCCCAGGAGATAAGGACGATCAAGCGTTTTGGAAAAAAAGAGCAACTGCTCCTGGCCCGGTGTGTGCACCTATCACCTGCCCGATCCACGATATCATAATGTCCTTTACTTTAAACTCATTTTTCACTGCTTCAGCAAGCTCCATGGCCAGTTCTTCATTGTCAGCATGGCTTATGCCAACCACCTGCTTTTCGGGATTTTTTACCCTCTGCCCCATTACTTCCACCATTCGCTTAACCACATTTTTTCTGCCCCTGACCTTTTCCAAGGGATGAATGGCTCCATCAACAAAGTGCAAAATGGGTTTTATGTTGAGCAAGCCTCCAACAAAGGCTTGTGCAGCAGATATTCTTCCTCCACGCTTTAGATGGTCTAAAGAATCCACCGTAAAAATGTGTTCCATATGTAAAGCATAGTGTCTTATTTCCTCCGCTATATCCTGAATGCTACTTCCTTCCTTGGCCATTTTTGCCGCTTTTAACACGACCAAGCCCAGTCCCAGGCTTGCACATTTTGTATCGATTATCACCGCATCCTCAATCTTCATATTCTCTTTAGCCAGCAGTGCCGAATCAAAGCTGCTGGTAAGTTTTGAAGAAAGGCCAAGGACTAAGGGAGTCTGCCCGTTATTAATGCACTCCTCGAAGCACCGCATAAAGGCGGAAACCACTACTTGGGATGTCGTAGGCAGTATCTCACCTCTTCGCATTGCATCATAAAACTCTTTAATTGATAAACCGGAAATGTCCATCTCGGGGTTTTCTTTTACAGAGACCGGCATTGGCAAAACTTTTATTGGATAATTATCTATAACTTCCTCCGGGAGATCGCAAGAGCTATCCGTCACTACAACTATATCTTTCATGGCGCTTCACCTCTCACCTTATAATGGCAAAAATATTATACCACAATTACAGTATTGATAAAATAAGCTTTGTTCATTTAGCACGTACTAGAATACTTTTCCCACTTTTCCCGCTACTTTGCATCCTTAAAAACCAGCTGCTTAAAACTCCTGCCGTTTTTAAGGCTCAGGCAGCCCAAAAAGTCCGTCACCGTCTGGCCTATATCAGAAAAACTGGAGAGTGTCCCAAGTTTGACCCCCGCCTTTATCCTGTCACCGTAGACTAGAACCGGCACGTATTCCCTGGAGTGGTCTGTGCTTACCGTAGTAGGGTCGCAACCATGGTCTGCGGTGATAATTAACACATCGTTATCTCCAAGTTTTTCCAGTATCTCGGGCAGGCGCCCATCGAACTCCTCCAGTGCTTTGGCGTAACCTACCGGGTCATTTCTGTGGCCGTAAAGCATATCGTAATCAACCAGGTTTGAAAAAACCAAGCCTTTTTGTATCATATCTATCGCTTCTAGGGTTTTATCTACACCATCCATGTTGCCTTCCGTGTGCATGGCTTTAGTTATGCCCTGACCGGCAAAGATATCCCATATCTTCCCGACTCCTATGACTTCCATGCCGGCCCTTACCACCTTGTCAAGCAAAGTGTCATGGGGCGGTTTTAAAGAAAAATCTGCCCTGTTATAAGTCCTTAGGTATTCGCCGGATTTGCCCACAAAGGGGCGCGCTATAACACGGGCCACCCCATGCTCTCCCCGGAGTATTTCCCGGGCAATCTTGCAGATATCATAAAGCTGTTTTACGGGAATAACCTCTTCATGGGCGGCGATCTGAAATACTGAATCTGCAGAGGTATACACGATGGGCCTTCCGGTTTTTACATGCTCGTCTCCCAGCTCTTTTATTATCTCGGTGCCGGATGCGACCTTATTGCCCAGGACTTTTCGGCCTATCCTTTTCTCAAATTCCTCTATTAGCTCCGGCGGAAAACCATCGGGATACACGGGAAAGGGCCTTTCCAATATAACACCGGCAAGTTCCCAGTGTCCAGTCGTCGTATCCTTTCCCGCAGACTTTTCCGCAGCCTTTCCGTACGCAGCTGTCGGCTCTTTTACAGCTGGTACACCTTCTATATCAATGATATTTCCGATACCCATCTTCTGCATGTTCGGCAGCGAAAGTCCGCCTACTGCCTTGGCCACATTGCCCAGCGTGTTGCTGCCCTCATCGCCGTATTTGGCCGCATCCGGCAATTCTCCCACTCCCACACTGTCGAGGACAATTAGAATTACCTTTTGAATCATGTTATCAGTCCTTTTTTCGTATTTGGGGTTTTTGACAAGAAAAGAACTCTTTACTCAAAGCCTTAATCTTGAGCTGATGTTAACAAGCTAATTCTCTAGAGCAATGAAAGAAATTTTCTTCATGTTTTAGAAAGATAATGACAAACGAACCCTTTAAGCAATGCCGTCGTCGCTCTTAAGTTTGGTGGAAGCTGAGCAGGGGCAGCGTGCAGGAGGCGCGCTGGCAGGCACTCGGCAGGATGCCCAATTGCCTGCGAACCCCTGCGGAGTGCAGCACTGAACTTAAGAGCAAGAGGCATTGATTATAAGGTGAGCTGTCGTTATCTTCTCTAAATTTCATTAAAAAGATTTTATAGTTCATGAACTCCGTCCTTTGTTATCTTTGCCCATATTACCTTTCTTCTTGCGATGGGCTCCCTTGAAAATTCAAAGGCGGCCTTACTTTCTTCGGCTGCCCAATGAAGTTTTTCTTCATCATTTGCCAGGATTTTAGCGAATGCTTCGCCCTTTGTTACTTTATCGCCAACTTTTTTGTATATCCATATTCCTACGGCAGGGTCTATGACATCATCCTTTTTCTGCCTGCCGGCCCCGATTTTCATACTTGTAATTCCGAGGCGGATAGCATCGATTTGCTTCACAAAACCGTCTGTTGGTGCTACAACTTCCAGCTCATATTTTGCCTTTGGCAAAAGGGAATAGTCCTCTAAAACTTCGGGATTGCCTCCCTGGTTCGCAATTATCTCCTTGAATTTCTTTAGGGCCTCCCCTGCATCAATACTTGCCTTAAGCCGCTCTATTGCCTTTTCTTTGTCACTTTCAATCTCGGCAAGCACCATCATCTCCGAAGCAAACTCTAAACACAGGGAAAGCAGGTCTTCATTGCCCCTGCCTTTTAAAGTCTCCGCCGCTTCTATCACTTCTATACTGTTACCGATGGCAAGGCCTAGGGGCTGGTCCATGTCGGTAATGTATGCCACGGTCTCCCGGCCAGCCAATCCACCGATTTTAACCATCAAGCTTCCCAATTTCAGCGCATCGTCATAATTTTTCATAAAAGCGCCGCTGCCAAATTTCACGTCAAGGATAATCTTGTCGGCACCGCCGGCAATCTTTTTGCTCATGATGGAACTGGCGATTAGCGGAATTGAATCAACGGTGGCCGTCACATCTCTTAAGGCGTATAACATCTTGTCTGCCGGAACCAGATTCTTCGATTGGCCCGTTATAGCAGCACCGATGCTATTTGCTGCATCGATAAAGTCTTTGCCGTCCAGCTCGCATCTAAAGCCGGGAATGGATTCCAGCTTGTCAACGGTTCCCCCAGTATGGCCAAGGCCTCTGCCAGACATCTTGGCCACCTTTACCCCCACCGAAGATGCCAGGGGCAAAAGCACCAATGTGGTCGTGTCCGCAATGCCTCCGGTGGAATGTTTATCAACTTTTATTCCTTTTATGGCTGATAAATCCACCATCTCTCCAGAGTGGGCCATGGCCATTGTGAGGTTGGTCGTCTCTTCCTCATCCATTCCTTTAAAGTAAATGGCCATTAGCAATGCAGATACCTGGTAATCGGGAATGCTTCCGTCCACATAGCCATTCACTATAAACTCTATCTCCTCTTTGGAAAGCTTTAAACCCCGCTTCTTTTTCTCAATTATCTCCGGCACAAAAAACATACCAACACCTGCCTTTTTATTTAAAATAGACAGTTCTTTTCCTTACCACCTTGCTGGAGATGGCAAGACCCTTCCTTATAGTTATTCCCGTAAACACGACGTCACCTTGCAAAAAAGACCGTTTAGTTTGAGTCGAAGAAAAACTCTTAAGCTTGGCTCTGCACTCCGCACGGATTCGTAGGCAATTCGGCATCCTGCCGAGTGACAAGAGCCTCCTCCTGCACGCTGCCCCTGCTCGTTTATTCCAAGCTTAAGAATAATAATGTCCTTGCTTTATTGGGTTCGCTTGTCGTTATCTTACCTCAATTTTCGCTGTGAAATGAATTATGTGTCTATTGTTGACCAGTAAATCAATGGAATTTGTTTATAAAATCTAAAGCGAAAATCCGTAGGGCAGCAGCTCTTCCACTGTCATCTTTTTAACTTTAGAGCCGTCATTATTGGTTAAATACACAATGGCCTTAGGTGCCAGTTCCGATATGACCTGCCGGCATGCCCCGCAAGGTGACACCGGTTCATCTACATTTGCAGCCACCGCCAAAGCTACGATGTCCTTTTTCCCTTCCGAGTACGCCTTAAAAAGGGCGACGCGCTCGGCACACATTGAAAGGCCGTATGAGGCATTCTCAATATTGCAGCCTGTAATTTCCTCACCATCGGCGGTTACGATACAAGCTCCCACCGGGAACTTTGAATACGGCGCGTAGGCATTTGCCATTGCCGACAAGGTCTTCTTGATGAGCTTTTTCTCATC
>LFSJ01000160.1:25782-26972 GCA_001512695.1 Tepidanaerobacter sp. DTU063
TTTTCCTTCTGGAAAAATCGTCAATAGAGACTGAAAGAAGGCCTTCCTCAGTTTCACCGGCAGAAACTACCACGGCCCCGTCCGGGTCGGCAATTAAGCTGTTCCCCAGGCTAACCTTGCCAAGATGCGAGCCCACAAAATTTGAAAGGAGCACGTATACTTTATTTTCCACAGCCCTGGTTATGGGAATTGCCCTGTTCTTTTCCAGCTTCCACCTGGCTTCTTTTGGACCATAAAAGTGGGCTGAAAGTATGTATATAAATTGGGCTCCTGCTTTTGTCAAAGCCCTGCAAAGTTCCGGGTAATTTTGGTCTCTACATATTATAACGCCTATTTTTGCATCACCGAACGGAAACACTAGTGGCTCCTTTTTGCCCGCTTCAAAATATTTCGACTCCAGTTCCGTGGGATATTTTTTGTCATAAGTAAAGGTGCTGCCGTCAGGTAAAAAAACAGTGGCACTGTTGTAAAGTTTTTCGCCAGCCTTGTAGGGATGGCCCACCAACACGGCTGTATTATGGAACTTGCAGGCTTTTTTAATCTCTGACAGGGAATCCTGCACCATATTGTTCAGGTTTTCATCTGCTAAAATTTCCTTGGTATAACCCGTAAGGGCCATTTCGGGAAATCCTACTATATTAATATCTTGCAGGGCAGCCTCTTTAATAAAACTGATGATTTTCTTGGTATTAACACCGAGATTTTCTGAAACTGCCATTTGGCAAACTCCCAGCTTCATAAATTACACCTCTTTTGTCAAATTACACTAAAACTATTATATCCTAAGATTCGCTATTAAAAAAAGGCCAGTAAAACATCATTTTTTTAAAAGTCCCAAAGTATATCGCATGCCTATTTATTTTTGTTGTATAATAAGGACATATATGGCTATTTATGAAAGGGGATAAACTTATGAAAGTAGTGGTTTTAGGCGGTGCCGGTGACATGGGCAGCAGGGCAGTAAGGGACTTGGCAACAAAAAAGGAAGTGACTGAACTCATCATTGCCGATATTAATATAAATGCCGCTGAAAACTTGGCAGCAAAGCTGGGCGAAAAGGTTAAAGCAATTTACGTAGATGCAAACGAGCCAAAAACCTTGGTGAAGGCTATTGAAGGCAGTGATGTAGTCGCAAGTGCCATGGGTCCTTTTTATAAATACGAAAAGGTGGCGGTTAAAGCCGCTATCGC
>LFSJ01000208.1:0-28623 GCA_001512695.1 Tepidanaerobacter sp. DTU063
TATTTTGTAACATAGTTGTAATATAAATGCAATAATTCCTTAATAATAATCATTTATAATAAGGACACAGCAGTCAGCAACAACAACAAAACGATCCCCCCTTTTAAAAATGCGGCTTTTGCCGCTTTTTTTCTTGCTTCCGAACTCTACATGATTTACCAATGAAAATCCTACAAATATTTAATATAATGATAGGGGGAGGAGAAGTCGATGAATGCAAAAAGGCTGACTGCAATTGTACTCCTATGCTTTATACTGGTATCGGGAGTTTATTATTTTCATGAGCATTTTACCATTGCCACCTTCAAACTAAAAGGCTATGATTTAATAGCCACACCTCACTTCATTATCCTCTTCAAAGCTCAAAGCCAAGACAGTATTCCGATTGTCGCAAATGCTGCGGAAAAGGCGTATGAAATAGTTGGAAAATACTTTGACTTTTATCCAAAGGGCAAAACGCCAATCGTGGTATTTCCGGACAGTATTAGTCTTCAGGCGGCATTTAACTGGCCCCGGGATGAAAATACCCAGGGAGTTTACTTCCGGGGTGTCATTTATGTCCAGTCTCCCGATGCATGGATAGGCCAAGATCAGGATATGGCAAAGGTCTTTTTTGAAAAAGGCCCCATGGTGCATGAATATACCCATCTTGTGGTAGATGCACTCACTTTAGGCAATCATCCCCGCTGGTTCACGGAAGGTGTGGCCCAGTATGTGGAAAGGCTGGTGACCGGTTATACCCTGGCTGAAGATTTTGAACCGGCCGGAGATAAGGTTTGCAGCTATGAGGAAATCATGTGTGATTTTGACAATTTGCAGGATGTGGCCAGTGCCTACTTGGGTGCTTTGGAGATGACCGATCTTTTGGCAAAAGAGGATGGCATGCTGGCGCTAAAGAATATAATGCTGCTCCTAAAAAAGGGAAATTCGGCCAATAAAATTTTTCTTCAAAAAGCAGCGGCACTTTCTCCGGAAGGAAAAAACCGATTTGTACCGAATACTACTTAGATGGGGGTGTTGCTTTTGAATGAGACAATTTTAGTGGTAGATGATGAAAAACCGATCGTGGACATTCTCAAATACAATCTTTCAAAGGAAGGCTACAATGTTCTGGTGGCCTATGATGGTGATGAGGCTGTAAAAATCGGGCTAAAAGAAAACCCCGACTTAATCCTCTTAGATATAATGCTTCCTAAACAGGACGGCTTTTCCGTGTGCAAAAAACTTCGGGAAAAGATAACAAGTCCCATTATCATGTTAACTGCCAGGGGAGAAGAAGTGGACAAGGTCTTGGGCCTGGAACTGGGAGCCGATGACTACATCACAAAGCCCTTTAGCATGCGGGAACTCATGGCCAGGGTAAAGGCAAACCTAAGGCGCGTAGCCCTTTCGGAGCCTGAAAACCACGAAGAGGTCATAAAACTGGGAGATTTGGACTTGAATTTGAAGAGCTATGTTGTGAGAAAGAGGGGCAAGCCCATAGACCTAACCTTCCGCGAGTACGAGCTGTTTAAATACCTGGCCACCCAAGCCGGACAGGTGTTCACTCGGGAACAGCTTTTGGAAGAAGTCTGGGGTTACGAGTACTACGGAGACATTCGGACGGTTGATGTAACGATAAGGCGCCTTCGGGAGAAGGTGGAAGACGATGCTGCAAATCCCACATATATCATTACCAAGCGGGGTGTAGGCTACTACTTTAAGAAACAATAGGTGATGCCTGATGTTCAAGAGCATCCAGTGGAAACTGGTTGTAATATATATAATGCTGATTTTGCTGGCCATGGAAGTGGTGGGTATCTTCCTGGTTCAATCTATTGAAAAATATCATATTGATACCCTTTCAAACACGTTGGACGCCAAGGCCCAGCTCATCTCCGGCTACATACAACGGCACCTGAGCCCCGTTCCCAGACCCGAAGAAATTAACGATGTCATCAAGGGCTTTGGCCAGGAAATGGGCATCGCCATATTGGACGGCTCCGCCAGTGTCATCACATCTACTGACGATACCAGGTTCCAAAGGGGCATGAAGCTTTTAACTCCGGAAATAACTCAAGCCAGCTTTGGGACTGCGTCAATGGATACGCGAATAGATTCCAGGGTTAAGATGCCTTACATGTACTACGCATATCCGGTGAAGGACGGAGATTCGGTAATCGGCATCATATACCTGATTTCGTCAATGAAAAGCATTTACGATACAATTTCCAGCACCAAGCGAATATTGCTGACGGCCACCCTTATAAGCCTCCTGGTGACGGGTGTGTTGGGATTTGCCCTTTCAAAGACCATAACCGGTCCCATTCAAGAAGTCACGAAAAAGGCTGCGTCTCTTGCTAGGGGAGATTTTGACCAGAAGATAGAGGTAAAGTCCGACGATGAAATCGGTAAACTGACGAACATGTTTAATTTTTTGACCACCCGCCTCAAAGAGACCATGGAAGAAATATCCGATGAAAAGGAAAAATTAGAGGCCATTCTCATCAACATGGCGGATGGCGTTATCGCATTAAATGAGGAAGGCGTAGTCATACACATAAATCCGGCGGCAAGGCAGATGCTGGCCCTGGAGGAGGATTATACGGGCAAGGGCTTTTCACCGAAACTCGAAAGATTATTAAAGATAGATATGAAGCAGCTTTCAGCTAGTGACTTTGACAGCAGCGAGACACTGGTGCATGTGAAAGATGCCATACTAAAGTGTATTTATGCTCCTTTAAAGCGGAAAAACCGGATAGTAGGGCATATCCTGGTCCTTCAAGATATAACAAAACAGCATCGATTGGAGGCCATGCGGAAGGAGTTTGTGGCCAATGTTTCCCACGAACTCCGAACCCCGCTGACAACGATAAAGAGTTATGCCGAAACACTGCTGGACGGCGCGATGGAGGAAAAAGAGCTCTCCTATCAATTCATGAACGTGATAAACAATGAGGCCGATCGAATGACCCGCCTGGTAAACAATTTGCTGGAGTTGTCCCGCCTTGACAACCGGGAGACCAAATGGGATCTAAAAGCCATGGATTCAGTGGCCATATTGAATGAAGTTATTACAAAAATGAGAGTCAACATTCAGCGAAAAGGGCAAGTGCTCGAAGTCAATTTGCCAGAAAAATCACCTGAAGTTTTCGTTGATAAGGATAAAATCGAGCAGGTGTTTCAGAACATCTTGAGCAATGCCAATAAATACACACCTGAAGGCGGAAAAATCATTATAGGGCTTGATTATACCGATAGCATGGTAAGCATATCCTTTAAGGATACGGGCATCGGAATACCTAATGAAGACCTGCCCAGGATTTTTGAAAGGTTTTACAGGGTAGATAAGACCAGGTCGAGGGAAATGGGAGGTACTGGCCTTGGCCTATCGATTGCCCAGGAGATAATACGGGCCCACGATGGCGATATTCAAATAGATAGCGAGCCGGGCAAGGGGACCTGCGTAACCGTATGCATTCCCACAATCTCTTGAGACCTATAAAGAGGAAATGTAACTTGTTTTTAACCGGCTTGTAACACATCTGTAACATAATTGCTTTAAACTTAAGTTGAATATAGGGGAAATAAAGCCGGTAATATGCCTTTTATTTCCAGAAAGGGAGATTATCATGAGGAGAACATTGACAGCTTTTTTAATTGCTGCGATACTTTTAACTGTTTTCTCTCCTTTAGCCAAAGCAGACGAGGTAAAAAATTTTATCAAGTTAAACGAACCTAAAGACAATTTAATGACCTCTTCCAGCAGAATATTGCTGGCCGGCGAGACTGTTCCCAATGCAAAAATTGTAGTCTTGGTAAATGGCCGCCAGGAGGGCAAGTCACTTTCTGTCGGAGCGGCGGGTATTTTCATGACACAGGTGCCTATTTCCTCAAAAGAGAATATAATTACGGTAAAGGCTTCTTTTCCCTCCGGTGGTACAGAGACAGCTACTCGCAAGGTTTTTTTACTTGAAGATGAGTCAAAATTACCGGAACTAACTTCCCTGATACAGACCCTAAAATCTTTCCTGATTCTCAAATAAAAGGCGGTGCTGCCATTGTCAAGGGATTCTATCTTGGGATGGATTCTTACTGTGCTGGTAGTCATCAGCCTTTTTCTTTCTTTTAGTATATGGTCTCAGGTTCCCGGTAATTTTTCGGCTTTTAAAATAAGCCACGATGACAATAAAGTTGACCCTATCCAAACAGTAGGTCCTGACAAAATATTGGTCTACTTTGGCAACTCTTTTAGCACCTTGCTCAAGCCATCAGCGCCCTTATTCGAAAAAAGCTGGAGCATTGCAAGGGAGCTGCTGAGGGCAGGCTCAAATCTAAGCCCGGAGCCGATTGGAAATATCTCCCGGGAAAATTATAAGCGCACAAAGGGCATGGAAGTGTTTTTTCCCACACCACTTCCGGCTAATTTTTTAAAGCAGCTTTTTAATATAGAAGCTGGAGACTTCTCGTCTCTTGACGGTAAGTTTATCAATTCTTTCTTACTGCTTGATGAGGGAGAACTCTCCGTTTACTTAGTTGACACCGAGGATTTGCTATATAAAATAGGAAAGGGTTCGAAAACACAGGATTTAAATGTGATCATCAGGCAAATAGATGAATCGGATCCACCCCTTTATGCCAACTTGACGGCTGATGTGAATATCAAGGTTGTGGGAGATGTTTATGTTTCACTTTCACCCTACGAACTGCCGGTATATGCTTTGAAGCGGGAACAGACTTCGGAAGAACAAATCGCAACCAAGTTTTTCCCCGATTTTTCAATAACCAGGAGGATCCAGGAGCGAGACGGCACCGTAATATACACCGACGGTCAGCAAGGTCTTAGGTTTTACGACGATGGTTCCTTCGAGTACAACATACCGGTATCGAGAGATGCGAGAAAAACTCAGGGCTTTTATGAAAGTTTTATTACGGCTATAGACTTTATTGCAGGCCACGGTGGATTCCCCGCGGATGCTTATCTTGCATCATATGAAGAGTCAAGTGGTCCTTCCGGCCAAACATTCGTTTTTAAATTTAGGATCAGCGCAAACGGCTTTAAAATAATAAATACCGATGACTTTATAAACATTACCGTAGAGGGCGGTCAGGTAAAAAATTACTACAGGAACCCATCTTTTTCAACAAAGCAAATAGGCATATTAGATTTAATGACGCCTGTGGAAGCTTTAAATACAGCCGTATCCACCAAGAATATAAAAGTTGTAAGTGATGTGCATCCGGCATATGTAGTTGAAGATGAAGAACTCAAACCTGTCTGGGTGGTAGAAACAAGCGGGATGGAAGTGATCATACACAGCCTTTCGGAGTGATGCCTTTGCAGTGGAAGCAAGCAATTACTATTCTAATAGTATCTTTTATAGTGCTCAATATCGTAATGATACTAAACCTGTGGTTAAGGGACCGGCCAGGCGACCAGTTTGCCCTCTCTTCAAGTCAAAAATCTGAAATAATTGAGAGTCTGAGGCAAAAGGGCGTAATAGTCGAGGTGGAGATCCCCAAAGAAGGCAAGCCTCAGGCGCTTTTGGAGGTAGCCTTGCCAAAACTTGATGAAAAAAAGATACTACAAAATTTTTTTGGCAAGGACAGCAGGCCAATCCTCTCTCACACTCAAGACGGCAGGAAATACACCCATGGCAATGAGCAACTAATCATAACTGACCATGGCTTCATAACGTATTTTAACAGTGACGACAGTGTAATATGGCCAAATTTATCGAGGGAGCAGGCCGAAAAAGAGGCACTGGCCTTTATGAAAGCCAGGCGGAGCATGCAGGAAAATGCGATTCTGGATAGGGTTACCTATGACGATGAAAGCAAGGCCTATTTGTTGGAATACGTGAGTTATCACGATGGCTTTTTTATACAAAATAGCTATGCCACTGTCCTTGTTACCCCTTCAGGAATAAAGGGCTATTATCAGTGCTGGCTGGAGCCTTTAGGCTATGTGGGCAAGAAGCGAAGCGTGCTTTCACCCCTTACGGCAATTTTGAGAGTTATCAATGAAAGGAGTACGGCAGAGCCCATTATAATAACGGGAATTCAGCAGGGCTATTATTCCAAGCTGTACGATGCGGACAGATGGCAGGTAGCTCCGGTATGGAAAATTCAGTTGGGAAATAAAGAAACCTACTATGTAAATGCTTATACCGGGGAATTGGAACAGTGATTTTGCGGCATTCTGCCGCTTTTGTTGTGTAATAGTGATGTTTTTGGGACACGACAGCAAGCAGGGGGCCGGGCTACTGGGAGGAGTTTTTGGACAATTTCTTTTGAGGAATTATTTCCCGGGAAATAGAAAATACTAAAATAATGTCGATAAGGCCTAGAAGGAAAAAAGGATTTTGCGTGGAATATAGTTAAAGCGAGCGATCCACGTTATAACACATTCAAAACTATATAGATTAGCAAAATTGCGTAGGAGGTTGAATATGAAGTCAAAAATCTATTTCGCCGATGCAAGAGCAAGCGGGTATGATTTCAAGTACAGCTTTATAGCCAAATTTGAACAAATCCTCGACATGATTGATTTTAAGGAATTCATCTCTGAAAAAGACTATGTTGCCATCAAGACCCATTTCGGTTCCTATGGTGGCCATCGCATCGTTCGTCCCATCTTTTTAAAGAAAGTGGTAGACAAGGTAAAGGAGGTGGGCGGCAGGCCTTTTGTGACCGATACTGTGAGAATCCCCGGCCTTGAGTATTTAGAAGTGGCAAATATGGAGGGAATAAACCATCTGTCGGTTGGCGCTCCCGTTATTCTGGCCGACGGAATCTTCGGCAGGGATAGTATAATGGTAAAGAGCGGCCCCATTTTAAATGAGATTGGAGTTGCTTCCGCCATATACCATGCACCTGCCATGATTGTAGTGTCTCACTGCAAGGGCCACATAGGGTCAGGCTTTGGCGGTGCCATTAAGAACTTGGGCATGGGAGGCATAAGCTGCAAAAACCATTGCGGTGAAGCTGAAAGGGGAAGGATACATTTTGAAGAGAACAAACACCTAGAGTGGCAGGATGCCGTATGCATTCGCTGCGGCCAGTGCGTGGATGTATGCCCCCATGATGCCATAGAGCTCATAGATGACAGTATCGTTATAGACAAGAAAAAGTGCGTAAAATGTGCACGCTGCTCCCGGGTTTGCGAAGTAAAGGCACTGCTTGTGCCCATATCGGAAGAGAGTTTTCAAAAGGGCCTTGCTGAATCGGCATATGCGGTAGTGTCCACCTTTGAAAAGGGCAGGATTCTTTACATAAACTTTGTCACCGAAGTGCAGCCTGAATGTGACTGTATGCCCATGTCAGACACACCGCTGGTACAGGATCAGGGTGTCCTCGTTTCCTTTGACCCTGTAGCTGCCGACCAAGCTGCCCTGGATTTGATAAATAATGCCACACCCCTGCCCCAGTCGAAAGCCGAGGATAAAAATGTGAAAAAGGGTGATAATATATTAAAGGCCGTGACCGGCAAAAATGCCCAGCTTCACCTTGATGCAGCCTATGAACTGGGAATGGGTAGCAAGGAATATGAGCTCATTACGATTACGGAAAAGGATATAAAAGAAGAGGACGAAGAAGAATAGTACTTTTTCCGGTCAGGGCTAAAGCTTTTAGGGTAGGTGCAGCAAATGCAGAATAATAAGATTTCCTGGCCGGAAATGAAGAAGATGCTGGTGGTAGCTGTATTCAGTGCACTCATTGGGGCACTGGCAGCTACCTTTATTACTTCATCGCTCATGTATGGCAGGCAGCAGCCCCAGGCGGAGTCAGAAACCCGGATTCCGAAAGTTGCCGAGACCCAGGAATCCGTCATACCGGTAATAGCTCGGGAAGTTTCTCCGGCTGTGGTTGGAATATCAACCATTCACGTCGAATACGATTTTTTTTACAGACCAGTTGAAACGGAAGCGGTAGGTTCCGGTGTCATAGTTGACACTTCAGGGCACATTATCACCAATGACCACGTAGTGGGAAATGCCGACCAAATCACCGTGTTTCTATCGGATGGCAGGAAAAGAGAAGCAATCAGGCTCTACGGAGACCCATCCCTTGACCTGGCAATAATAAAAATAGATGCTCCTAATTTGGCAGCGGCAAGACTCGGAGATTCGGATTCAGTCCTTGTGGGAGATTTAGCGGTGGCCATAGGAAACCCATTAGGCCTGAGCCTTCAGAGGACCGTTACCGCGGGTATAATCAGTGCTCTTAACAGAATGGTGGTAATAAGGGACCGCAGAGGTGAAGTATTAATGCAGGACCTCATACAGACGGATGCTTCCATAAATCCCGGCAACAGCGGCGGGCCCTTGGTCAACAGCAAAGGGGAAGTTATAGGCATCAACACGGTCAAAGCATCCCGGGCCGAGGCGATAGGCTTTGCGATACCCGTGAATATAGTGAAACCCATCGTAAGGAGTGTAATAGAAAAAGGCAGCTTTGACAAACCCTATCTGGGCATAGAAGGCATCGACAGGGAGATAGCTCAGGTCATGAATCTTAAAGTAACGGTAGACAGCGGAGTCTATGTTGCAGGTGTGGAAAGGGGTAGTCCAGCAGATAAGGCAGGCATCAAAACAGCGGATATAATAACTAAACTTGCCGGTAAAAAAGTGGGTTCAATGGCCAAGCTGCGGCAGATTATATACGATCTAGATGTGGGAAAACCGGTAGATATAGAAATCCGGCGCAATGGAAGCATACTAACAAAAACGATCGTGCCTGATAAAGCTCCTACTTCCAACTGAATTATTAGGAATAACAGGCTTTGCCTATAGGATGGCTGCCGTCATCCAGGCTCATTACATTTGTGCGTATTGATGAGGGTATGCCTCCTTGCGCATAATAAATCATTCTTGAGTTTTGCTTCTTCAATATACAGGGTTACCGTTAGCGTACACTTCCCCCAATCTATTTTTTTGCCTTAAGTGACAGCACACCGTCTTCCGCCATCATTGCATCTCTAGCTAGACTTAACAATGGCGCACAACAATTAGAAAGCAATTTACCATCCTCCGAGTGCCAAACCTTAGCCCTGAACGCTGACACTTCCATTGTCTAGTCCAATAAAGATTGGTTTAAATGATTCGGAACAGCAACATATATAACATTATAATTAGTATTGCGCAAATATTGAAGAAGCTGGCTACCTGAAAATAGCGGTTGACAAAATCACTTTAACACTTTATCATATTAAAGTAGTGAAACAAGATTATGTAGATAAAGAAAAGGAGAGAATGATGATGAAAATGAATCTGAGGAATTTAGTTTTGATAATGCTTATTTTGGCTGTGGGGGTGGCCGGTTTGGCAGGATGCTCGAGTCAAAGCGCAAGTCAAGCTCCAAGTCAAGAAGAGGAGGCAGTAGTTGAGGATTCCTTTGATAAGATAAAAGAGAGAGGCTATGTTATCATGGGCCTTGACGATACATTTGCTCCCATGGGTTTTAGAGATGAAAACAATGAAATTGTAGGTTTTGACGTAGATTTGGCCAAGGAAGTTTTTGCAAGAAATGATTTAGAGTTGGTTTTGCAACCCATTGACTGGACGATGAAAGAGGCTGAATTAAACGCAGGCAACATCGATATGATTTGGAATGCATACACCATTACTGCCGAGCGAAAGGAAAAGGTTGCTTTTACCGAACCCTATCTGGACAACAGGCAGGTTATCGTTACACTTGCTGATTCCGACATAAACAGCAAAAAAGACCTTGAAGGGAAAAAAGTAGTTGCCCAAGCAGGTTCAACGGCCGTAGACGCCATGTACAACGAACCTGATGTAGTTGCAACATTTTACGGTGGGGAACCGATACTCTTTGATACAAATCACGAAGCTTTCATGGATTTAGAAGCAGGAAGATCGGATGCCATTGTAGCTGATGAAGTTTTGGCCCGCTATTACATTAAGCAAAAGGGTCCTGAGAAGTACAAAGTTCTTGACGAGGATTTTGGCGATGAAGAATACGGCATAGGCTTTAGAAAGCAGGACAAGAAACTCCTTGAAATGGTTGAAAGCACATTAGATGAAATGAGAAAAGACGGAACCTTTGATGCGATCTATGACAAGTGGTTTGCAGACTAAATAATAAATGTAAAGGGAATCTGTTATGGTAGATTATATACTTAGAATTTTACCGGCCCTGCTTGCAGGGCTTGATACAACTTTAAGCGTATTTTTCCTGACACTGGTGCTTTCAATCCCTTTGGGAGTTTTGGTGGCACTGGGAAGACTTTCGAATATAAAGCCCTTAGTTGAAATTATGAAGTTTTACATTTGGGTAATGCGGGGGACGCCCCTTTTACTTCAAATTGTAGTCATATTTTTTGGCCTGCCCATAGTTGGCATAACCTTTGACAGATATCCCGCTGCCATAATTGCTTTTGTATTAAATTATGCGGCGTACTTTGGCGAAATCTTCAGAGGTGGCATAGAGTCAATAGACAAGGGCCAATATGATGCGGCCAAAGTCCTGGGTTTCACCCCTATAAAGACATACCAGCGGATTATATTGCCGCAAATGATTAAAATAGTACTGCCCTCGGTGGCCAATGAGGTGATTACCCTTATCAAGGACACGGCCTTAGTATATGTAGTGGGCCTGGGTGAGCTGCTGCGTGCCGGTAAAATCGCATCCAATAGAGATGCTTCTTTAGTGCCCTTGCTGTTGGTTGGAATTATTTACTTAGCACTGACAGCAATTTTGACAACGGCCTTTCAAAAACTGGAAGATAGGTATTCATATTATCAATAAGGAGAAAGACAAATGGTGCTTGAAGTTCAGGGCTTGTACAAGAGCTTTTCCGGGGAACCGGTTTTACAAGATGTCAGTTTTAACCTAAACCAGGGAGAGATATTGGCGATACTGGGGCGCTCCGGTGCCGGTAAAACCACTATTTTGAGATGCATAAACAATTTAACGAAATGCGACCGGGGGACAATCAAAGTTGACGACATGTACCTGTGCAGGGAAGAAAACGGCGCCACCGTTTATGCCAATCCGTCAACCATGCTTAAAATAAGGAAGAATCTGGGCATGGTCTTCCAAAACTTTAACCTGTTTCCACACATGTCGGTTGTACAAAATATCGTGGAAGCGCCCATTAATGTCTTCGGTATGCCCAAGCAAAAGGCCCACGAAAAGGCTGCCGAGCTTTTAGAAATGCTGGGTCTCAGCGATAAAGCCGACTCTTATCCCTTTGAACTTTCCGGCGGTCAAAAGCAGCGGGTGGCCATTGCCAGGGCTTGTGCCTTAAATCCCAAGATCATGTGTATGGATGAGCCCACTTCTGCACTGGACCCAGAATTAAGAGAAGGCATCGCTTCAATTATCGAAAATCTAGCTAAAGACGGGATGGGAATATTAATAATAACCCATGACATGAATTTTGCAAAGAGAGTAGCAACTAGAATCATATTTTTAGATGACGGGAAGGTTATCCAGGAAAGCAGCAAAGAAGAGTTCTTTGAAAGCATGGATAATGAGCGGATAAGACGATTTGTGGCTATGTAACATGGCATGTAAGGGGTTTGCTTCGGCAGACCCCTTTTTACGCTTATAAGTCTCCGGGATCCACCAGGTGTATTTTTCCCCAGGCGCCTAAGCTATCCCCAATAATCACAAGGACGCCGTCAATGCCATGAATGGATTTTGCGAAATCTATGCTTTCTTCAATATCATTCCCATCCTTTACCATGTTGCAAACTGCCGTGGCTACAGCATCTGCTAAAAGGGTGTCCCTTGATATAACTACTGCTGCATCTGCCTTTCCGAAGCTTAAGGAATGGCCCACGGTTCCGCTTGATGTGCATATCCCCACGGTTTTATTTTCCCCCCGAATCTGTAAGGCCATTTTGTTGGAAAGGGGCGACCTGCCGGCATATATAAGTATATGCTTGTCCGTCTTATTTTTCATAAAGATGTCGCCGCCGTTTTCGATGATGATTTCATCGCTATACTCGCCTAAGGCCATGCCGACATATTGGGAAATTGCACCTGCCACTGCTGCCATAGGGCCAACGCCTGCGGCCTCAGCGGCAAGGCACATGTGCTTTACAATTCCAGGTGCGTTATCCCGAGCTTTAATTGGAAGCAGACTTGTCAAGAACTCGGGGTGACGATCTATATACTCTTGTATCTCAGCCCTGTATTGCTTTAGCAGTTTCTTTGCTTCATTTTCAAGATTGCATTTTGCGAAGATTTCCAAGTCCGATTCAAATACCGTTACGTTAAACCGGACTAGACCTTGTGATATCATGTAATCCCTGTAAAAGCGTTTTTGATACATCTTATCACCTAAATAGCGATAGTAACATCAGTTTTTTCCGTGATTACGTTGCGGCAGAAGAGAGTTTAGCCGAGGCCCTTATTGCCCGTAGAGGGCAGGCTTTGATACACAGCTTGCAGCCGGTGCATTTACGCTTATCATAAACTAGCGACCAAGAACTGGCGTCTAGCTGTAAGGCATTGGTGTTGCACACTGCCGTGCAGGCTCCGCATTCCACACATTTTGCATATTCTACGATTATTTTGCTCATGATTTAGCTCCTTTCATCGATTTCTTCCAGGGTATTTAAACTTGCCACTTCATCGAAGGGTTTTATCGGCTCTTGCAGAGTAAACTTGTTATTTTGTATCCAGCTTTTTAGCTCTGAAGCAATTTGTCTCGCCTTGCTCAGACTTGAGAGGGGTGCTGTAGGAATCTTTTTTCCTTCTAAGGTTACGGTGCCGCTTCTCAGCTCTTCGTAGCTAACTCTACCCAAGCTCGGCCTTGAACGGCGGGGAACGCTGTAGTCAATAATATTCGTGAATATATCTTTATTTTCAACAGCCAAATTTATCATCAGGTCTTCGTCGAGCACCGGTATCGGGATGCCCATGCCTACATACAGGGAAGTCCCGTATTTTTCAAATACCGCCGGTTTAATATATTCACCGTTCATTTGCTTTAAATCTCCAATCACCGCCAAAGTGGCTGCCGGAGAAAAGGGAATCCCCAGTTCGGACCTTGGCACCGCATTTACAAATTGGGTTCCCTGCCATGATACATAGCCCGTCGTGCCTGCCAAAAAGATTTTGCTGCCTATGCCTATGGTCCTGAGATAAGGGTCATTGAGCAATGGGCTCAGTTCACCGGAAGTTGAGTAATTTATATTTCCCTTATTCGGCTGCAGGACTCCCATGTAAGTGAAAAGGGTCCTGTCTGAAGTATTGATGGCCGCATTGTAGTTTTGGTAGCAATTTCTAGGATTGAATAAATAGGCCTCATTTATGGAATCCTTTGTTACGTAGGTGTCTATTTCCTTCCTGGGATAGCAGTCAGTGCCGGGAGATTTGGCTTTAAGGTGAACCTTTTTGCCTTCTATTAGATCACATATTACATGGGCTCCACCGTACTCGATACCTCTATCTTTTGATGGCTCTGTCGCCCCTATATATGCATCAACGGCTGCAAGGCCGGCATATGCCGTGACATTGTTTAACTGAACTTCAGCCATTTTTATGGGAGGGTCTGCGTGGCCGAAGTTTAAAAATGCTCCCGATGAGCACATGGGACCAAAAGTGGCAGTGGTAACCACATCAACGTATTTGGTCGCATCTTTAATTCCCTTTTCCTTGGCAATATCGATTACTTCCTCTGCCGTGACGACAACTACCGTCCCTTTCTTAATTTTTTCATTGATTTCCTCAAAGGATTTTTTTACTGACATTTGAGCAACCTCCCTTGCTGGTTTTATTAAAAAATTAAGCTGCTTTTCGATAAGAAAAGCAGCTTGTAGGCCCGATAAACATGGCAATAAAATAGGCTAACAGGCTGTTAATCTTATCTCTCAGGATAATAATCCTGCAGGAATTGACACCGCTGCATTCAATTAGGAATGCCGGTTGTCGAGCTTCATTGGGCCAGTCCCTCCGCTACTCTTGATAAGATTATTGCGTTTATTTAATTATTGCTATATATGATATTTGATTTAAAACAGTTTGTCAAGTGATGGATAAAAAAATTTTAAAGCAGCCTCCTAAAATTTGCTTTCAGACAGCTTGTGGTATAATCAAATAAGGCAGCAATACTCCAAGAATAAGAGGTAAAACAGCTATGAATATTGATATCATTGCGGTAGGCAAGATAAAGGAAAACTTTTTGACAAAGGGCATAAAGGAATATCAAAAAAGGCTTTCAGCTTATTGCAATCTGCGCATTATAGAGGTTGCAGAAGAGAAAGCCCCGGAAAGCTTAAGCGACAGGGAGAAAGAACAGGTACTGGAGCGGGAAGGCAATAACATACTTCGAAAGATAAATCCCACGTCCTATGTCATTCCACTGTGTATAGAAGGCCGCTCCCTTTCCTCAGAAGAAGTGGCAAAAAAGTTGAGCGACCTGATGCTAAATGGCAGATCTCATATTACCTTTATCATAGGCGGATCCCTTGGCCTTTCCGATGCAGTTAAGGCAAGAGGGGATTTCCATCTTTCTTTTTCAAGACTTACATTCCCTCACCAACTCATGCGCTTAATACTAATGGAACAGATATACCGCTGCTTTAAGATAATCAGGGGCGAAACTTATCATAAATAATATACCTTGCAGATAGATAAACGATACGATGATAAATAGTGACTTTAGGTGGTGATTTTATGAGAAAGAACAACTTTTTGGTTGAAAGAAATGCAATCATCATGAACTTTGGAAGAGCCATAAAATATATGATTTTGTCCTAGAATCACGGAAGATAAAAGAGCGTCATATGTACACTCTATAAAACAAAATGGTTGACAATGTCCGTAATATCCTGTTAAAATGTAGGAAACATGGTATTGATGGGAGTTTTGTATATGGCACTTAAAACAAAGGATATGATCTTAATAGCTCTATTTGCAGCGCTGACTGCCGTGGGTGCATTTATTAAGATACCCACACCTATTGTTCCTTTTACACTGCAGTACTTGTTTTGTGCCTATTCGGGCATATTGCTTGGTGCAAGAAGGGGCTTTTACTCTCAATTGTTGTACTTGAGCATTGGGTTGATGGGTTTTCCGATTTTTACGAATGGCGGAGGCATCATGTATATTTTCCAGCCGACTTTCGGTTATATAGTGGGCTTTTTGCTGTGTTCATACATAATAGGCAAGCTTACTGAAAGACTCACAAATATTACGGTAACGGGTCTGTTCAGCTCGATTGTGGCAGGCATGCTTGCCCTGTACTTTTGCGGCATCGCGCACTTATACCTTATTATGAATTTTTATTTGGGTAAAGCCATGACCGTAAAAGCTGCTATAATCACCGGGACCTTTCCCTTTATCCTAACGGATTTGCTTTATAGCTTACTCATAGCGGTAACGGCGGCTGCAATTGTGCCTTTATTAAAGAAGCTGGGGCTTGTAGGGGATCTTAGCAGCTAAATAAAAAATAAGAACTATTAGTACAAAAATTCATGGGAGAGCTTTTACTAAGCATGGGATTTAGCAGTTTTTATTGCTATGTCAAGAACGGGACAAGCTGTCTGAAAAACAGAACTTTCCATGGGAAATAAATGGCACTGATAAACATCCTATCAGTGCCATTTTCAGGTCAATCTATTTCCAATCGTTCTTTTACGAAGTTAGGAAGGGCAAAGCAACTTTCTAAAATATCTTTGTTTACATACTTGGTTTCTTTATCAAAGGCATCGGGGTTTGTATCTTTATATTTTTTTGAGCCTATTGTAAATGACCAAAATCCTCCGGGATAAGTAGGTACGGTTGCCAAGTATAATTTGACGATTGGATATAGGCTCCTTAATCGACTGTTTATATTTACCATCATTTCAGAATAGAAGACCGGGGATTCGCTCTGGCAAGCCATCAAGCCGTCTTCAGCTAAAGCATTGTACACATCCGTATAAAACTCCAGCTCAAATAGCTTTAATGCCGGTCCCACAGGATCCGAGGAATCAATTATAACCACGTCATACAAATAATCCCTTTTTTGCTTCACATATGAGGCACCATCATCGAAAATGAAGTTTACCCTAGGATCCGATAGATCCCCGGAAACTTCTTTAAGGTGGGCCTTACTGGCTTGGACTACCATTTCATCAATTTCAACCATATCTATTCTTTCAACATTGGGATATTTGGCTACTTCCCTCGCAGCACCGCAGTCGCCGCCGCCGATAATGAGGATATTTTTTGGATTTGGATGTATATTGAGGGGTATGTGTGTAATCATTTCATTATATATGTATCCTTCTTTAGCAGTAGTTTGAATGGCATCGTCCAAAACGAGCATTCGGCCAAAATCATATGAATCCAGGATCATGATGTGCTGAAATGGGGAGGTTTCTGAGAAAACTATATCTTTTATTCGATAATCTATCTTAAGATTGTCCCGATCAGTTTCAGTGAACCAAAGATCGTCACCTACTCTTTTCAAGTATTTTCCCATTTCCATCATTGCAAAACCTCCTTACATCATTTAGTTTTAGCTACTTAACATAATAACATGAATCATATAATTAATCAAAAACGGGAATTTACGATGAAATCGAAAGTCTACGTCATCATATATTTAAATTAAGTTGATTTAAGGGTTAATTAATGGCAAAATATAATTTAGGTGATTGTGCTTACTTGGATAATTCTAAAACTGCCAGCAGTAAAAAGAACAAAAAAATAACGCTCGTTATCTGGTCTATTATCCACCGATCCTCACGACTTACCATTTGCATCAACATATTTTCAATTGGGCCTGCCACGATTATTGCTGTAGTGATGTAAAGGGGTGCTAAAAGTCCTTTCCTGGCATAAAGCTTAACTGATATAACCGTGATGAAAAGGCCTATAGTATAATTGAGCAGGGTAAAAACAGTTTTTAGCTGCGCATCTGTCATGCTAACACCTCAATTTTATCCTTTGTATTAATATATTAAGCCATAGCTCATTTGGTTATGTAAGAATAAAAATAAATAGAGAAGGAGAGATTTTTATGAAAGAGCTAAACCTTGCAGCCGTATCGGAAGATGTCATAAATCAACTGCCAAAAGGAGCGCTACTCACTGTAAAAGCCAATGACAAGCTAAACACAATGACCATTGGATGGGCTACCGTTGGCCGTATCTGGAACAAGCCCATAATGACCGTCCTGGTTAGATTTTCCCGCCATACCCATGAGGTAATTTCAAGGGCCGACTCGTTTACTGTAAGCTTTTCTAAAGATGGGTCCCTTAAAAGTGCTTTTGCGACATGCGGCAAAAAATCAGGAAGGGACACCGATAAATTCCAGGAGTGCGGCCTGACGCCGGTATATATTGACAATATTGAGTCGCCGTATATTGCAGAAGGAGATCTGCACTTTATATGTAAAATAGTCTATAAGAACACTTTGGAGCCAGAGCTGCTTTCTGAAGAAATAAAAGATATATGGTACAAGGATAATGACTATCATTGTATTTATTTTGGAGAGATTGTAAAGATCTTATCAAAGTAAAGATTTGACTTTGAAATATAAAGGGCCTGTGGAAATGAAAATCCACAGGCCTTTTACCTTCTAAAAAGTTATGACTATGCCGCCGGGCCCTGCATAAGTGGCAACGGTGGAACCGGTGGGATAGATTAGTATTTCTTTGGGGTTATATCTTTTTATCAATTCGGCCTTAATATACTCGGCGTCCTCGAGATTTCCCGTATGGGTCATACAAAGGATTGTATCGGAAAAGTCATCTCTTTGCTGGCCAATTATTGATATTAGGCGTTCCAAGGCCCTTTTATCCCCTCGAACCTTCTCTAAAGGCACAACTTCGCCCCTTATTCCTTCACAGATAAGCTTAATATTCATAACCTTGGCCAGCGTGCCTTGAAACTTGGTAATGCGGCCGCCCTTCACTATGTTCTCCAGGGTCTTAAAATATATGAATATTTTCATTTCATTGTCCCTGTAATAAGTTAATTCAGCAACAATCTTATCAATACCATATCCCAGCTTCCTTAGTTCAACCGCTCTCATAATCTGCAGGGCGTGACCCGGTGAAGCGGCAAGTGAATCGAAGACTGTAACTGGTATGGAAGTCATTTTTTTGGCCAAAGTGGCAGATTGATAGGTCCCGCTGAGCTTTGACGAAATAGTTATGCACAAGATTTCATCACCGGGAGCTGCCACTTCTTCAAAAACCTTGAGAAAATCAGCAGGGGAAGGCTGTGCAGTTTTGGGAAGAGTCCTTGAAGAAGTCATTTTTTTGTAGAACTCTTCAGGCCCGATGTCAATCCTTTCCCTATACTCCTTGTCATCTTCAAACCTGACGGTCAAGGGGACGAAAGAAATATCGTGCTCTTTGAGATATTCATCCGGCAAGTCACAGGAACTATCGGTAACGATATGTATCAATGTGCTTCCACCTCGAATCATGTGAATTTGACATTGCTGAAATTTATGTCTCATTGCTACCGCAAATTATATTATAACTAAATTGAATGGGATTTTCTATACTATGATGCTAACCTGATGAACGTACTGCGCCAGATATCAATAAAGTGATTTTGCTCTTCAAAATGAACAAAACAAAAAATCCCCAAGAGCTTTTTTTATCTTTAAAAGATGACTACACAAGTCAAAAACATTCATGTGTTTCAAAATTAAAAGGCGCTGCTGCAAAGGAAGCGGCAAAGTACTGCAACAGCTTTGTTGCAAGGTGCGTAAAACAATTAAATACTTTTCCTCCCTGTGAAATAAGACAAAAGATGCTTCATATTTTAGAGGATGTATATATTAGTACATGAATCCCTTTAAAAAACAACAAATGTGTAGTAGAATAAATATAGGATTTTTCTCAATTATCAGGGAGGTTATCATATGATATCCGATTTTGAAGAGACCGGCTATTCCCTTAGGAGTAAGATATATCATCGTTTAAAAAATGCCATACTAGATGGAGTCTACAAGCCCGGAGAGAGTTTAATAGAGATGAAACTGGCCAAGGAGCTCGGAGTCAGCCGCACCCCCATAAGGGAAGCCATAAGGCAGCTGGAACTTGAAGGACTGGTATCAAGCATTCCCAACAAGGGTGTTGTGGTCGAAGGTGTAACCATGCAGGATGTGGAAGATATCTATGACATTCGTAAGATGATAGAAGGCCTTGCGGCAAGGTGGGCTGCGGAAAAGATTACTGATGAACAGCTTAAGGAGCTAAAGGACATTTTAGACCTAATGGAGTTTTTTACCGATAAGGAAAATGTAGAAAAATTTTCGGAACTGGACTCTAAGTTCCACGAAATTATATTTAAAGCCAGTAACAGCAGGCCCTTAGAATCGGTGCTTTCAAATTTTCACCATTTTATCCAAAGGGCAAGGCTGGTTTCGGTGAAGACTAAGGGCAGGATTGCCTGTTCCCTGGAAGAACACCGCCGCATATATGAAGCCCTGGCAGCCCATGACCCCGATGCGGCGGAAAAAGCCATGACGGAACACGTAGGATACGCCAAGATGAATCTCTCTCCTTACTTTGAAAAACAAAAAACGTAGTTTTTGTAATTCTTGTCTCAGAGCAGGGGGCGGTCATTTGGCCCTTGAATGATTGTGTAGTTATTTTGCAAAAAGAGTTTTATGCTTTCGGAAAGCTTCTGGATTCCCTCATCTATATCACGGGCTGAGATCTGCGCAAAACTAAGTCTAAAGCCTTCCGAGGGTCTTTGACTCATGTAAAACAGGTTTCCGGGCATTATGAATACACCTTTTTTCATAGCTACCTGGTACAGGTTCATGGAGTAGAAACCCCTGGGTAGCTGCAGCCAAAAGAAGTGGCCGCCTTCCGGTCGGTTATATTTAAGCTCTCCAGGCATTTGCTCTGCAAGGGCATCGTGGGTTTTCTGCCACTTTTCATAAAATACTTTTCGGAGGCGCCTTAGATGTTTTGGCCAAAGGCCCTTTCTTAAAAAGAGGTCCAATGCACGCTGAAAAAGTCCTGAAGAAGATATATCCGATGAGTACTTGGCCAGAGCGATTTTATCCGAATACGCTTTCGGCACCCACAGGAAAGCCAGGCGCAGGCCCGGTAAGAACAGCTTGGAAAAACTCTTTATATAAAACACCCTGTCGGCATCATCGATGGCCTTTAGCATAGTTGGCTTTTGACGGTAGTAAAGGTCACTTATGTGGTCATCTTCGATAATATAAAAACCGTGCCTTTCAGCAAGAGCTATCAGCTCTTGCTTTTTTTTCATGCTGTACGAGTTGCCGGTTGGATTTTGAAAGACCGGCATGGTGTAAAGGAGCTTTGGTTTATTCTTGGCCAGCTTTTTTTCTAAATCTTCAAGATCTATTCCATCTCCTTCCATTTCAATTTCTACTATGTGGGCACCCCGGGATCTAAAGGCATTGACGGCCCCGGGATATGTTGGCGCTTCGACGTAGACCACATCGCCGTAATTTAAAAAGGCTTTGGCTAAAATGTCTATGCCCTGCTGTGCCCCGGAAACGATCTGAACCTCTTCAAAAGGTACTAATAGATCATGCTGCGTTTTCATATAATCCGCAATCGACTCCCTAAGGGGATGATACCCGCTGCTCTCCTGGTACTCTAAAGCATAGCCCCCATCCCTGTCCAACACCTCATTGACCACATCCTTAAAATCTTTGACGGGAAAATATTCAGGGGAAATGGAAGCCCCTGCAAAGTCAAACCTTCTAGGCAAAGCTGCACTCTCTAATACAGACCTTGCTTCCCGAGGCAGGGGAGCTGCATCATCTGCGGTGGTAAATTCATCGAAATCTTTCACATTTGCGGCAAAAGACACATAAGTGCCGCTGCCGACGCGAGCTTCAACATATCCTTGGGCTTCCAGCTGCTTATACGCATTGACAACTGTGACGGCATTGACATTAAAAAACGAGGCCATTTGGCGGATGGAAGGAAGCTTTTCTCCGTAAGGGAGCTTGCCTTTTTCAATTAGATCGGCAACACCATCGCATATTTGCAGATAAAGGGGTTTCGCTGAAGAGGGGTCTAAATGTATCGATACATATTTATCCATATTAACCTCCGATACAGAACATTTATAAAGTGTATTGACAAACACTTGCGAGAATGACATAATAGTGTACGTATAGTCTTCCAGGATTATACACCGGTACATTTATTATACCACATTGCCGAAAGGGAGCAAACAAGGAGGTTGTGCTTTATGTCAAATCAAATCAATGAAAGGCTGAAGGGCGGAGTAATAATGGATGTCACCACGCCCGAACAGTCCAGAATTGCCGAAGAGGCCGGGGCTGTAGCCGTGATGGCCCTGGAGCGGGTCCCTGCAGATATCAGGAAGCAGGGCGGAGTTGTCCGCATGTCGGACCCTAAAATCATCAAGGCAATAAAAGAATCGGTATCTGTTCCTGTGATGGCCAAATGCAGAATCGGCCATTTCGTTGAAGCGCAGATTTTAGAAGCCCTAGGTGTTGACTACATAGATGAGAGCGAGGTCCTGACACCTGCTGATGAATCCTATCACATTGACAAAACCCAATTTAAGACGCCCTTTGTGTGCGGTGCCAGGAACCTGGGAGAGGCCCTCCGCCGCATAGGAGAGGGAGCATCCATGATACGCACGAAAGGAGAGGCAGGCACAGGCAACGTGGTAGAAGCCGTGAAGCACATCCGCACGGTCATGGGCCAAATCAGAAATCTTTCCAACATGCCGGAAGAAGAACTCATGACCGCAGCCAAGGAAATGGGGGCCCCCTTTGAACTGGTAAAACAGGTAGCCAAAACCGGCAAACTTCCTGTACTGAACTTTGCCGCAGGAGGCATTGCAACACCTGCCGATGCTGCCCTTTTGATGCAGCTGGGCTGTGATGGAGTATTTGTTGGCTCGGGTATATTTAAGTCAGAAAAGCCCGAGAAAATGGCAAGGGCCATTGTGCAGGCCGTCAGGAATTACGATGATCCCGATGCACTGGCAAGAATATCCGAAGGCCTTGGCGAGGCGATGCAGAGCCTGGAAATAGAAAGGCTCGAGGACCGCTACGCCGAGCGGGGCTGGTAATTGGGGCGGTTTCGAAATGCCTGTAACCAGGTACCTTTATTGATTTCGAATCAGCTTTGCAACTTTCATGCATACCCCGGGCACAACAGGACTAAACGGTGCCATGCCAATGATTGCCTGTTCGCCTGGGGATTTTTTATGCCTTTGGCGCTATTCCCGACGAGCTGCGGAATAATTTTTAATAAATTTACAAAGATTTTCAAGTTTTTTTCGACACAAATAGTTGCAAAAATACTCATGTTGTTATATATTGCAAAAATACTCATGTTGTTATATATTACAAATAAATCCATCCTAGTACTTTTTATCCAGATAAAACCCGGGACATATAGTAAATTAGCCATAGGGATATACGTGTATTTTAGGGAGGTAAAGCTTTGAAAGAAGCCAGGCGGAAACAGCTCGGGGAGATGTTGGTGGAATACGGCTTGGTTGAGCCGGAAAAACTAGAGGAAGCCCTTGAAATACAAAGTAAGACGGGGGAAAAGCTGGGGAAGGTCCTAAAGGACATGGGGGCAGTATCCAAGCAGGAATTAATAGAAATCCTGGGAATTCAGCTGGGCATACCCCAGGTCAATCTGCAAAGGTATCTGATAGATCCTACGGCAGTAAAAACTATACCCGAATCGCTGGCCAGGCGGCTGAAAGCTGTTCCCGTGAAAAAGGAAGAAGGCCACCTGGTCGTGGCCATGAGCAATCCCCTGGATATTTTCGCCATTGATGACATAAGACTTACATCCGGCCTCAACGTTAAGCCGGTACTGGCAGACGAAGACGATATACTGGCAGTTATCAACCAATACTATACGATGAAAGAATCCATTGAACAGGTTCTCGATGAGCTGGCAGCCTTTGGGGAAAATAACGTAGAAGTTGCAGTGGAAAATGAGCTGGAAGCTTCGGAAAGGGCTCCTGTGGTCAAGTTGGTAAACTCTATCATTCAGCAGGGGATACGAACCGGAGCCAGCGACATACACATAGAACCGGGAGAGGATATCGTAAAGATTCGGTACAGGATAGACGGCGTCCTTCATGAGACCATGAAATATCCCAAGCATCTGCACAGTCCCGTAGTTGCCAGGATAAAGATTATTTCCCACCTGGATATCACAATAAAGCGCCTGCCCCAGGACGGAAGGAAAAAATTCGAGTTTGACCACACGAATGTGGACTTGCGGATTTCAACACTCCCCACGGTCCACGGTGAAAAAGTGGCGATCCGAATCCTGGACAGGGACAAATACTTTATGAAATTGGAAAACCTGGGCTTTAGCCCCGAAAACCTTGCAGAATATAGAAAAATCATCAACTACCCCTATGGGATGATTCTGGTATCGGGTCCTACCGGAAGCGGCAAGACAACCACTCTTTATTCCACATTGCACGAACTCGATATTACCGGGAAAAACATAGTGACCATAGAAGACCCGGTAGAATACATGCTGGAAGGAATAAACCAGGTTCAAGTTCAGCCCAAAATCGGGCTGACCTTTGCAGAGGGGATCAGGAGCATTTTGAGGCAGGACCCCAACATAATCATGGTCGGCGAGATACGTGACACCGAGACTGCCGACATCGCCATCCGTGCGGCCCTTACAGGTCACCTGGTTTTATCCACCATACATACGAATGATTCTGCTAGTGCAGTTACCCGCCTGATCGAAATGGGGGTGGAACCCTTCCTAATAGCATCTTCGGTAATAGGGGTAGTTGCACAGAGGCTTGTTAGGAAAATATGTCCCGAATGCAAAATAGAATACGATGCCGATGACAAGGAGCTTTTATCCTTGGGAATCGGCGGACCTCAAAAGCTTAACAAGGGCAAAGGGTGCTCCTTTTGCAACAATACGGGCTATAGGGGAAGAGTTGCCATTTACGAAGTGCTGAAGATTTTGAAGGACCACCGCCGCCTCATCATCAACAAGGCCTCCGCGGATAAAATTAAGGAATTGTCGATTAAAAACGGCATGAAAACCTTAAAAGAAAATGGAGTTGGCCTGGTGCTAAGAGGAGTAACAACCGTGGAAGAGATACTAAAGGCTACAACTGTGGAAATTTAGGGGGAACAAGACATGGTAAAAATGCATGGCCTGCTTGAAATGGCCGTCGATAACAATGCCTCGGACCTTCATCTGACGGTGGGGGTGCCACCGGTTATGCGGATATACGGGAAACTGGTGTTTTCTGAGATGGAACGCTTGACACCGGAATCCACAAAGAATCTGGCGGCGGAAATTTTGAGCCAGGAACAACTAAGCCTGCTGGAGGAAGAAGGCCAGGTTGACCTGTCCCTGTCACTAGCCCATATCGGTAGGTTCAGGATAAATGTCTTTAAACAGCGGGGTTCAGTGGGCCTTGCCATAAGGCTGATTCCCTATAAAATACCGCCTTTTGAGGAGCTGAACCTGCCTCCCGTGATACGGACGTTGGCGGAGAAGGAGAGCGGTTTTATCCTTGTAACCGGCCCTGCCGGTAGCGGCAAATCCACTACCTTGGCGGCCATGATAGATATCATAAACTCCCAGCGAAGCTGCCATATAATAACCCTAGAAGACCCAATTGAGTTTTTACACAGCCACAAAAAGAGTATTGTAAATCAAAGGGAAATAAAAACGGATTCACAGAGTTTTTCGGCGGCCTTAAGAGCCGCATTGAGGCAGGACCCGGATGTGATACTGGTGGGAGAGATGCGGGACCTGGAGACAATTTCAATTGCCCTTACCGCTGCGGAGACGGGGCATCTAGTGCTTTCCACTTTGCACACCAAAAGTGCCCCCCAGTCCATAGACAGGATTATCGATGTATTTCCGCCCCACCAGCAGCAACAGGTGAGAATTCAACTGGCCAATACCCTGGTTGGAGTGGTGTCCCAGAGGCTTCTTCCCCGAGTGGACAAGCAGGGTTTGATCCCCGCGGTGGAAGTTATGATATCCACGCCGGCCATAAAAAACCTTATAAGAGAGGGAAAAACCCATCAAATCTACTCCTCGATACAGACGGGGAGCAAGTACGGAATGCAGACCATGGAAAGCTCCATACAAGATTTGTTTGAAAGGGGACTAATTGGTCCCGATCAGAATATGAGTGAGATACAGCGATTGGGCTACATGCCCAACGTGTTAAATCCTTAAGTGCCGGTATTTGCAAAACGGTTTATATTTCCGGGGTGAATAGGGTGACATCAATTTACAGGTATACGGGAAGGAATAATGAGGGCAAAAGTGTAAAGGGGATGTACAAAGCAGAAAGCGAATCGGATGTTGCCGCAATGCTTCGGGCCAAGGGGATTTACCCCGTCACCATAAAAAAGGAAGAAACAGGGGATATACTAGAGATATTAAAGAATCTTACAAAAAAGGCAAATCCAAAAGACTTGGCCGTATACTGCAGGCAGTTTTCAGCAGTTATCGGTGCCGGCATACCCATAGTGAAGTCCTTAGAAATCCTCCAGCTCCAGGGGATAAGTCCGGTTCTCGTTAAAGCTACCCAAAATGCCAGAGAAGATATAATCAGCGGCTTGTCCTTGGGTCAAGCTTTCAGAAACAATGCGGATGTGTTTCCGGAGATTTTTGTAAATATGGTTGAGGCTGGGGAAATAAGCGGTTCACTGAACAATGCCCTAGAGAGATTGGCCGAACACTTCGAGCGGGAAAATGATATCATAAACAAAGTCAAATCTGCCACAACGTACCCGATTATATTGAGCAGCACCGCAATTGTAGTAGTTATATTAATTGTGACGAAAGTCCTTCCCATATTCGCGGGCATGTTTGAAAGTTACGGCGCCGCTTTGCCCATCCCCACCAGGATTTTACTTGTAATATCGGATTTTCTGTCAAGGTTTTTCTGGATTCTGGTCTTGGCCCTGGTATTAGCTTTCCTATTATTTATCAAGATTAGGTCAACTCCGGAAGGCAGGCTGCTGCTTGAAAAAATATATTACAACATTCCTTTTTTCGGACCAATTGTTACAAAATTGATTCTAGCCAGATTTTCCCGAACACTATCCACCATGATATTAAACGGCATTCCCCTCTTAGACGCCGTGGATACCATGAACCGTGTGATAGAAAGTGAGACATTAAAGATAGAGTGCAATAAAATCAAGGAGAGCATTCAAAAGGGAGCGGGAATATCCGAAGCAGCTGCCTCGGGCAACTTCTTCCCCCCGCTGTTCGTAGAGATGACTGCCATAGGAGAGGAAACGGGCAGCCTGACCGAGATGCTCAACAAAATTGCCGATTACTACGATAGGGAAGTCAAAGACGTGCTAAACAGGCTATCCACCATTCTTGAGCCCATGATCATCGTAGTGATGGCAGTGGTAATCGGCTTTATAGTCATATCCATAATCCTGCCCATGTTTGAAATGATGAGATTTGTCGGGTAATGGGAAAAGACTTACGCTGCGTTAGGCAATCGGGAAAGGGGGTGACAGTATGATAATGAAGATTGCGAGGGCTTTACATAAGAGAACTAAGGGTGATAAAGGCTTCACGTTAATAGAGCTCATCGTCGTCATCGCGGTGCTGGGAGTATTGGCGACTCTGATAATTCCCAGGGTTGTTGGGGTGAAGAGTGAGGCAGAAACCGTAGCAATGGAAGCTAACGAGAAAATTATAAGAAATGCATTGGAAAGATACTATCTGGATAACGATGAAGCGTATCCGGAAGAGTTGGACGATTTAGTTGAAGAAGGTTATTTAGATGAAATACCGTATGATTATGTTTACGAACCAGAAGATGATGGCTATAGTTTAACTCTAAAAAATACAAAACCAGATGATAAAACAGAATAGCGGAGACCTAAAGAAATACTAATGAATCTAGCTACAAAAAAATAGCTAGGAAGAAATACAAGAATGCAACCACCGATAGAGAATATTTTGTTCATAAAAAATAGCAAAGACGAATAGGGTATTGATTATGACTTAGTGATAATGAAAAGACCACATGTTACCGATTAGTTGAATGTAATACAAAAAAGATAATTTAATCTTAAGTGACATCACAGCTTTTCCCTTACCATAGCGGGCGGTCGAGGACCGCCCCTGTAAGTCAATATTACGAAAGGTGCTGGCATTATTGACTCTTTTCATCTTCATACTGGGCACTATCATCGGCAGTTTTATAAATGTTTGCATTTATCGCATTCCCCGGGGAGAGTCGGTGGTATATCCGTCTTCCCACTGTCCCCGGTGCGGCTATAATTTAAAACCGCCAGACCTGATTCCCCTTTTAAGCTATTTGCTGCTCCGAGGAAGATGCAGGAAGTGCAGGGCCAATATATCGCTGCTGTATCCGCTGGTGGAACTTTTAACTGGTCTCATGTTTATTTTTGCCTTTATTAAATTTGGCTTGACCTTTGAATTTTTGTCCGCAATCATATTGATTACTTGCCTCATGATTACCACCTTTATCGATTTAGAGCACCAAATAATACCCGATAAAGTAGTTTTACCTAGCCTTGCTGCCGGTTTAGTGCTTAATATTATCTTTCACAGGGAAGATTTTTACAACTATTTATTGGGTTTTGCATTGGGTGGAGGCATTATTTTTCTTATAGTGGTCCTTTCCCGGGGCGGGATGGGAGGCGGGGATATAAAGCTTTTCGCAACTGTAGGAATGTTTTTGGGTTTTAGGCTCACCCTCTTGGCATTGCTTCTCTCCTTTGTATTAGGCAGTGTAGTCGGGCTTATTCTTATCATACTGAAACTTAAAAACATGAAGGACGCCATTCCCTTCGGGCCTTTTATTGCTCTGGCCAGCGTTATAAGCATGCTTGCTGGCGATAGGATTATTTCTTGGTATTGGGGATTGTTCTTTTAGGAGGGGAAATATTGCACAAAAAGGGTTATACGTTAATTGAACTTATTCTCGTTATATCAATTATCGGAATTTTAGCAACTATTTCCCTGCCGATATACAGAACTAGCTTAGCTCATTACCGGCATTCGATGGCTTTACGCATGATCGTATCTGACATACGTATGATTCAACAGCAATCCATAACAGAAAGACGTTCATACAAGCTGATCTTTAACACGACCGAAACCACCGGTCATTTGACCGATTATTGGTTGGGCCGTGAAGAAAGTATAGTAGAGTCAAGGCAGCTACCTGAAGGCAATCGTGTCATTGAGACAAACTTTGAAAATGATACACTGAGTTTCAATCCATCAGGGGAACCCTCCCGAGGAGGAGGCCATATTACTATCGGCGACAGCTTAGGGAATAAAAGCTATGTTATTGTTACACCGGCTACCGGGAAGGTGAAGATAAGTGATAAGCTTTCTTAAAGGGGCAGGTGACCAAAGGGGATTTACACTGATTGAATTAATCGTGGCGATGACAATACTTGCTATTATCATAGCTCCAACTTTGGGCCTTTTTTCCGCCACTTTTAAAAATAATCGCCATGCAAAGGAAAAACTTGTAGCTCTAGCACTTGCCCAAGGTGAGATTGAAGAGCTAAAGGCCATGGATTTCCAAAGGCTTTTGCAAAGGGTAGGAGAATCAACAAAGAAGCTGCCTGCGGAAGACGGGACCGTATATACCGTGCATAGGGAAATTGAGTTGCTGGATGATGAAGATGATGAACCCAAACTGTTGAAGATA
>LFSJ01000208.1:28726-41375 GCA_001512695.1 Tepidanaerobacter sp. DTU063
ATCGTATCCCTGGGAATCATGGTAATGGTACTTTCAGCGGTATTCAGTTTTTATTCTGCCGGAATGAAATCCTGGTTGATTTCCGAAAACCAAATGGAGGTCCTGCAAAATGCAAGAATTGCCTTGGAATGGATCTCCCGTGACTTAAAGGTGGCCAGTGAATATGAGATCTTATCCCGTCAAGAAATAAGTATTACATCATATCAAGGCAAAATTATTTATGAACACGATGATAAAGAAAAGCAACTGATTATGAAAAAAAACGGCGACATAATGCCGGTTGCAGATTATATAGTTGATTTGCGCTTTGAAGAAGACAGCTCCGGTGGAATTGTAATAATAGAGTTGACGGCAGAAAGCAACTCTTACGAAGTCAAACTATCTACAAAGATAGCACCACCAGTGATGAAAACACCGGAGACAGAGGAAACTTGAAACCGGAAAGGAAGGAGACTATGAGCTGTATTAAAGCCAATCAGGGTTTAGTTTTGATAGTGCTGCTCTTTACAGTGGCAGTTATATCAGTTCTTGGTGCCACGATAGTTTCTGCGTCCCTTCGAGAAAATATGATAGCATACTACCAGGAGGATTACGTATCAGCCCAGTACATAGCTGAGTGTGGCCTCCAAAAGGCCTTGGTGTCATTGGAAGAACACCCTGATTGGGAAAGCGATGATTATTGGAATGACCTTTTGGGCCGGGAAATTGAATTTGAAGACGGAAGCTACAAGTTGGAATTTAGTAAAAAAGGCAGCTACGAACCGGGAAATGAACTTGAAGTTGTTTCAGCGGGCAAATACCGGTCTGCGGTGTGCGTAATCAAAGCTGATGTCAAGATAACCAAAGTGCATACCAAAATCTATGATAACCTGGTATCAATTAACAGCGAAACAGCCATTACTTACAGTGGAAATGCAGATATTCATGGAGATATGTATTGTAACACGGATATGACTCTTAATGGAAATGCATACGTTAGCGGTAATGTTACAAATTTAGGGAAAAGCACATTAGGTGGGAGTTCTGAGATCGGCGGGGATCTTTATTCAGAAGGTGATATAGAGCTGTTTGGGGATGCTACAATAAGAGGAAATGTTAAGAGCAGGGGCAACTTGACTTTAAAAGGAAATTCCAAAATAAAAGGTACAATTCAAGTTAATGGTGTAGTTACTCCGGAAGGCAAGTATGATTTTATCCACGGTGGAGTGGAGGCACGTGAGCCTATGGTATTTCCGAAGCTGGACGAATTATTAGATACTTACCTCCAGGAGGCACAGAAAGAAGGCAAGTATTATTCTTATGGCAATATACCATCGAAAATTTCAGGGACAACTTTTGTGGATAGCAATGTAAGTATTAGTGGAAATAAAGATATCACGGGTCATGGGGTCCTTGTGATAAACGGAAATCTTGATATGAGCGGAAATATCGATATTATCAGTGAAGATGGCGGAGCAGTGGTTATTATAGTAAACGGTGATGTAATAATTAGGGGACAAAAGTCATTAAAATGTGTGTTTTTCACCGCGGGAAATTTTGATGTTAAAGGAAATACTGACATCTATGGCTGTATTGTATCAAAGAATATTACCGGTTCAGGCAATCTTGATATCTGGCCACTGGCCAATCTGGAAAACAGGCTTCCCGATAATGCACCTGGAATTGCACTGGGAGAGTTTGAAACAAAAGTTGAACTTGTGGCTTTAACCTATGAAAATGAATAAACATCAACTTAGTTTTCATATACAACAATTCAGATAAAGGAAAAATAATATTATTGTTGTAAGGGGGGCAAAAATTGTTCTGGGGCAATAACAATTCCATTCTTGGGCTTGACATAGGTTCTTCCCATATAAAAATTGTCCATCTGAAACGATACAGGCAAAACTGGAAACTTGAAAACCGGGCCATTGTCAAAACCCCCACAGATGCTATTTCAGACGGGAACATATCCAATAAAGATGAACTGGTCAGGGTTTTAACTGACACTATTGCAAAACACAAGTTCCAGGAGAGAAAAGTTGTAACTGCTGTGTCCAATATGAGGATTGTCACCCGCTATATCACCATGCCTCCCATGCCCGAAAAGGAGCTGAAAGAAGCCGTAAATTGGGAGGCCAAAAATCACATTCCCATTTATGACGAAAACATGAAGATAGACTTCAGGCTGCTGGGGAAAACCGATGACAACAGGACGAGACTTGTAATAGCGGGGATATCAAAGCAAACTGCTTCCGAATACCTGGACATGTTGACTGATGCCAGGCTAAAACCCGTTGCCATAGATATTTATCCTGTTTCCCTGCAGAGATTTTTTGGAGGCTCCGACAGCAGCCGGCCTTATAGCATTGTGGATTTGGGGGCAGTCAGCACAAAACTCGTGATAATCAAAGAGGATTCCGTTTATGCGGACAGCCTTATTGCCGTAGGCATAAAGGATATTCAGAGAAACATAATTGACTATTTCGGCATCCAAGGGGAGGAACTTGCCTCTTGGCAGGAGAGCTTTTCACTTAGATCTTTAAGGGATAAGCAAGAGCATGCAGAGCTCTTTCGAATTCTTGCGCCTTCCCTCAATGAACTAACGGACGGCATAAACAGGTTTATAAAGTTCTTCGATACACAAAATCGAAATCAGACCGTTGCTAAGCTGGTATTGACGGGAGGCGGCGCCTTGTGGAAAGGAATTGGCGATTTTATCGGTCAGGAAACAGGCATTCCTACTAGCACAGTAGAACCCGAATTAACAAATCCAACCCTTGATACTTCAACGCTCGGCAGAGAAGAGCTGCATCTTTTATCCAATGCCGTAGGGCTTGCAATGAGGGGAGTGGTCTATTGATGAATGAAATAAATCTCCTCCCCGATGAATACATAAAAACAGCAAGGAAAAAGCCCAAGAGAACGCTTGTAATGGGCCTTTCCCTGGCCGTGGTGGCCCTTTTAATTTTGCTTTCCGCAAGCTTCATAGGCAGGTACCAGGAGATAAGGACTGCGATAGACCACATAAATGAGCTTTACAATGAGAGCTTCAGACCCCTTTTGGAAAGAGAAAAAGAGCTTAGGGCAACCGAAAGGGAGATAAGCGAAAAGTACAGTTTATACTTGGAGTTGGAAGAGCATAAGACAATAATGTCAGAGATACTTCTCGAAATTGCACAGCTTACACCTGACAACGTTCAGATTGTATATATTGATGTTGGCAATGATAAAAACGCTGTCATTAGAGGACGGGCACCTTCTGATAGGGTTGTTGCGAACTTTATGGCAAGCTTAGGCAAGTCGGAAAACTTTCTAAACATAAATCTCGACCACATCACAAGTGAGGCTGGCCGGGGAGACGACGGTCTTTTCACATTCCAATTAACATTTTTCTTAAAAGAAAAAGGTGAGATGTGAAATGATTCAATTGAATAATCGGGAAAAAAGGTTTATTATTATAGGTATCATCATTATTCTTGTTTCCCTGGCATATGCCCGGCTTATTTATCCAACGTACATCAAGCTCAATGCCCTGATGAAAGAGTACAAGGAAAAACAGGGAATTGAAGGGACCTTGGAAGAAATGGAGTCCAGGGTAGAAATCCTCGAGGCAAAAATAGACGACGACATGAAATTGCTTGAAAAGGTTCAGCAGGCCATACCATACGGAAAGGACATTCACAAGTTGCTTCTAGACTTAGAAGCCTTTATTGAAAAGCACAGCCTAAGGCAGCATGCCTTTGCTCCCCAGGAGCTGGAGGACAGGGAAAGCCATTACATCCTGCCCATTAATATCAGGGTTTCCGGTGAGTTTGAGGATATTATAGGATTTTTAAAGGATTGGGAAAGTTATCATAGAATTGTCAACATAACCGCAGCCAAGCTGTATCCGGAAGAAGGCAGCACTATAGTCGGTGAATTTGTTGCAAATATATATATACTCAAGGCTGAAGACGGCCTTGTTGAAGATTACGAATTTCCCGGCTTTGACGGCGATAATGGCAGGAGCGATCCCTTTGCTCCTTTTTAATCACAAAAGAAGGAAGGTGTTAGTGTGCGCAGAGCTGTTTTCTCGGTACTTGTCCACAACGAATACGGTGTGGTTACCCGTATTTCGGGGCTATTTACCAGGAGGGGTTTTAATATCAAGAGCTTTACCGGCGAAGAAACGGAAGACCCCAAGATATCCCGCATCACCATTGTAGCTGAAGGCGATGAGCGGGAGCTTGCCCAAATAAAAAGCCAGGTGGAAAAATTAGTAGATGTGATAAAAGTTGTGGAACTTGACGTAAAAGCTTCGGTGCAGCGGGAACTGGCCCTTATCAAAGTCCGGACACAGGATAAGAACCGAACGGAGATTTTTCAAATTGTAGAAACATTTCGAGGCAATATCATAGACATCGAACCCGGGTCCGTAATAATTGAGCTTACGGGAGATGCCAGCAAAGTCAAGGCATTTTTAAATATAATGAAGATCTACGGTATCATCGAGATAGTGAGGACGGGGGCCATAGCCCTGGAGCGAGGCAGGGAGAGCATATACGATGCGCCGGACCCGGACAGAACACCGGTTGAGGAGGAAAGCGAATGATAAGTGACAGAGTTAAAAAAGGTATCATGAGAGCACCCCACAGATCCCTTTTTTACGCTATGGGGTACACAAAAGAAGAACTGGACAGACCCCTTATCGGCATAGTAAATTCCCAGAATGAAATAGTCCCCGGCCACTTTCACCTGGACACCATAGCCCAGGCAGCCAAAATAGGTGTGGCCATGGCGGGGGGCACGCCCATGGAGTTCCCGGCGATTGGCGTCTGCGACGGCATCGTAATGGGCCACATCGGCATGAAGTATTCCCTGGCGAGCAGGGAGCTTATAGCCGATTCCATAGAAGCGGTAGCGGTAGCTCACGGCTTTGACGGCCTGGTGCTGATCCCCAACTGTGACAAGATAGTGCCTGCCATGCTGATGGCGGCAGCCAGGCTTAACATACCTGCGGTAGTGGTAAGTGGCGGCCCCATGTACGCGGGCAGACACAAGGGCAGGGACATCGATTTAAACACCTGTTTTGAAGCAGTTTCGGCTTTTTCATCCGGCAAGCTAACTGCCGAGGAGCTTGAAGAAATAGAACAGGCTGCATGTCCCGGATGCGGCTCGTGTTCCGGTATTTTCACTGCAAACTCCATGAACTGCCTGACCGAGGTCTTAGGCATGGGCCTTCCGGGCAACGGCACCATACCTGCAACAAGCGGTGCCCGTATAGCACTGGCCAAGAAAGCCGGCATGCAGGTCATGGAGATGGTAAGGCGCGGCATTAAGCCTCGAGATATCATGACGAGGGAAGCTTTTGAAAATGCCATAACCGTGGATATGGGCATGGCAGGCTCCACCAATACGGTGCTGCACCTGCCGGCAATTGCCAATGAAGCCGGCATCAAGCTGGAGCTGGACATCTTTGATGAAATAAGCAGCAGGACTCCTTACCTGGCCAAAATGAGTCCCAGCGGCGAGCACCACGTCGAGGACCTTCACGAGGCCGGAGGAATTCCCGCTCTCATGAAGGAGCTTTCCAGAAAAGACTTGTTGCACCTTGACCTGATTACCGTAACGGGCAAGACGGTAGGTGAAAACATTGCAAATGTCCGTATCAAAAACACCGAGGTAATTCATACCATCGACAATCCCTACAGGGAAACGGGTGGCCTTGCCATCTTAAAGGGCAATCTGGCCCCCGACGGTGCGGTAGTTAAGGAAGCAGCGGTAGCGCCGGAAATGTTGTACCACGAAGGCCCCGCCAAAGTCTTTGAATCTGAAGAAGAGGTCACGGAAGCCATTTATTCCGGCAAGGTTGAGAAAGGCGATGTCTTGGTCATCCGCTATGAAGGTCCCAAGGGAGGGCCGGGCATGCGGGAAATGCTTTCCCCCACCTCTTCTATAGCGGGCATGGGTCTTGATAAGGACGTGGCCCTAATTACCGATGGCCGCTTTTCCGGGGCAACGCGGGGTGCCTCGATAGGCCATGTGTCCCCCGAAGCCATGGAAGGGGGTCCCATAGCCTTAATCCAAAATGGTGATATAATAAGAATTGACATAAAGAACAGGAAGCTGGACGTGCTCCTTTCGGAGGAAGAATTGTCAAGGCGAAGGGCCAATTGGCAAAAGCCTGAACCTAAAGTCAAAAGCGGCTATCTTTCCCGATATGCACGCCTTGTAACGTCAGCATCAACTGGAGCGGTGCTAAGATAGCAACTTATAGTATCCTGAGCTTTCAACAAGAAACCCCCTGATTTTTTGCTAAAAGATCAGGGGGCTTTTAATTATCTGAATCCGATAATGGGAACCCTGAGGATTTGACCCGGAAATATGGGGACATTTGCTCCATCAAATCGATTGGCCTCAGCTATGGCCTCCACTGTGCTGTCAAACCTGCGGGCAATAGCTGCCAAAGTGTCACCCCGCTGCACCACATAAAGCACCTGCTGCTTGATGTACGGTTGCAGCATTGATAAAGGATCTGCAGAATCCATTGAGTCGTACTTGTGATGACGATCTCGGGGAATAAACAGGATCTGGCCCGGAACAATCATCATATCGGTTCCTACCCAATTGTTTTCAATTATGTCCTGAATTGTAACATTAAACCTATTGGCTATAACGCTGAGGGTGTCGCCGGGCTGAACGATGTATATTATCATAGCACCATCCTCCTCTTTATACTTTAATAGTATTTTATTCATACCGCCGATAAAAGTTTACTTCGAAAATTCAACCTGGCGAAAAATCATCATTATCAATCTTGTAAATATTTCCAGAAAATAATTTTGTACAAAAAGAGGATTTTCTAAAAATGCCTCGAATATATAATAGTATGAAATATAGAAATCGGTTGCTCAATCGATTTCTATTCGATTTTTAAACCAAATTGCGATTATTGTGAAGATGTGATTATAATGAGAAAATCAAAGCGAGTAACCATTTATGACATTGCAAAAAAAATCAATGCTTCACCGAGCACTGTTTCACGAGTTTTGAGCAACAGTGATTATCCTGTCAGCCCTGAAATGAGAAAAAAAGTCTTAAAAGCTGCAAAAGAAATGAATTACTATCCTAACATATTGGCCAGGAATCTGAAGACAAAAAACAGCAAAAACGTTGGAATCGTATTGCCGTCAATATCTAATCCCTTTTATCCTTCTGTTGTTAGAGGAATCGAAGATGTAGCATTAAAAAATGATTATACATTGTTTATATGCAGCTGTGAAGGGAACAAGGACAGGGAAAAAAAGTATTTTCAATATCTAATGGAAAATCTAAGTATAGGCATCATTACTATTTTCACCGATCTTTATACAGAAGGCATACAAGAGTTCATTGAACATGGCGGAGTTGTGGTATCTGTTTGCGCAGAGCGAGTGGATAATTCAGGAGTTTGCTGCATTTACTTTGACAAGGAAAAAGAAGGCTACATGGCTGCAAAGCATTTGATAGATTTAGGCCACGAAAATATTGCCATTTTAACTCCGCCCTTAACCAACCCTTTGAGAATTGGGAAGGTTGAAGGGTATAAGAGAGCCTTAATCGAGGCGGGAATAGCCATAAATCAGGATTATATCTATATTGCATCTGAAGAATATGCCCCAAATTACATGGACACCATTTATGAATGTAACATTGCTTCCCAATTGACAAGGGATTTGCTTCAGAGAACTCCGGAAGTAACGGGAATCATCTGTATTAACGACATTATGGCACTGGGATGCATAGCCGAATTGGAGAGCCATGGATACAGAGTGCCTGAAGACTATTCGGTGGTGGGTTTTGACGATTTGTTTTTATCAAATTTGGTTAAACCAAGATTGACCACTGTCAGATTTGAAAAATATAATGTAGGCAGACTGGCCATGGAGATACTACAAAAAATTGTAGAAGGGGAACAGAGGATAAAGCAATATAATTTTAGCAAATACACATATTTAGAAAAAAGGGAAAGCACCGGTCGACCGAGAGTAAAATTATAGACAGAATATCATACACTTTTTTCAATTGGCTTTTTTAATTTATCCTAATAGAAATCGATTTCTATAATTTTCTATTATACCTAGCTATTAAAATCTATCATTAATTTGATTGCCAAATCCTTAAGGATTTGCAATAAAAAAAACATAGGGGGAGTTTTAAAAATGAAAAAAGTCTTAAAAGTACTACTGGCAGCCACATTGGTTGTTGCATTACTTGCAGGATGTGGTTCTGGTGGCACAGGCGGCTCTGGAGGAGGTTCACAAGAAGCCCAGCCTGTAAAGCTAATTGCAGCCCACGTCAATCCTGAAGATAGTTCTTTCCATGCAGGCATGGTAGCTTTTAAGGAAAAGCTGGAAGAATTATCCGGTGGATCAATGACTGTTGAAATCCATCACAGCGGTCAGCTGGGTGGCAATGAAAACGAACTTGTTGAAAAAATGGCAACTGGTACTGTTGACGTAATCGTATCAGCTCCCAACTTTGTTGCTGCAATCGTCCCTGAAGCAGATTTGTTCTCAATTCCTTACTTATACGAAGATGTAGAACATTGGGAAAGGGTTGTCACTGGAGAAGTAGGTCAAACCATTCTAGATAAAATTGAAGCCGGCACAGACTTTAAACCCTTAGGTTACTGGATGTGTGGTGTAAGGCAATACTTTGGTAAAAAACCCATCACAACTCCGGATGACTTAAAAGGCGTAAAAATCCGCGTACACAACAGTGAAACCATTCAGAGCATATGGTCAGCCCTAGGAGCTCAGCCGGCAATTTTAGCCTACAATGAACTGTATTCAGGTTTGCAGAACAATGTCATCGATGCAGCAGAAAACGACTTCGGCAGCATACTGCAAATGAAGTTCTATGAAGTAGGGCCATATATTTCGCTGACCAACCATGACATAGCCACAAGATACTTCTTGATGAGCAAGGCAAAATACAACTCTCTGACAGATGAACAAAAAGCCTGGATCGACGAGGCAGCTAAAGCAAGCTGTGAGCATCAGTGGGTATTTGACAGAAACCTGATAGAAGAAGCTAAAGTCAAATTGGAAGAAGCCGGTGTAAAATTCAATGAAACGGAAATGCACCTATTCATTGACAAAACCCAGGAAGTAAGGGAAAAGGCAGCTGAAAAACTAGGAGTCAGCGACCTATTAGAAAAAATCAGTGAATTAAGAGATAACTAAATTAAGAAAGTTAATGCGGTGCGGCTTATGCCGCACCTGCACAATTAATTTGTGGTATTTAGCCAAGCGTCTCTCCAGTGAAAGTGACTATAAAGATTTACGAGATTAGACCTTGTATTGAGTTCATTAGCAGAAAATCCTTCAAAAGGAGGGAGTTTAGATGAAAGAGGCATTAAGTAAATTAGAAAGAATACTAGTATACGTAGGGAACGCATGTTTCATTCTGTTCTTTGCAATGACTACAATTCAAGTTACAGCACGCGCTGTAGGTTTTAATTCTGCATACACGGAAGAGATTGCCAACTACGCTTTTATTTGGCTGGCATTTGTGGGTTCATCCATCTGCATAAGATCAGATGAACATTTCAGATTTACCGCTTTCACCGAGAGGTTGTCGGAGAAAGGCAAATTAATAAATAAATTGGTAGTACAGCTAATATTGCTTGTCTTTAATTGCATAGTAGCATATTTTGGCGTAATGCTCTTTTTAAAGTTTAGGACCTGGAAATTCAGTTCTTTACCATCTGTCAGTTTGGGCTGGGCTTGGCTTTGTATTCCCATATACGGTTTTACTGCAGCTTTATATAATCTAGAGCAAATATACAGCTTGCTGAAATTTGGTGTGCCCACAAAAGGTGAAATAAGCCAGGATTCAGCATAGGAGGGTGTGAGATTTATGATGATACTAATTACCTTAGTTATGACCTTTATAGTGCTCTTGATAATAGGCGTGCCAATTGCCTACGTTTTAGGCTGCACGGCCATGCTTGGCATTTGGCTCTTGCCGGGGATGTCCCTGATTACTACAGTTCAAAGGATGTTCAGCGGTTTAAATTCATTTACGCTACTGGCGGTTCCTTTGTTCATATTTGCAGCCAATGTCATGAATCAATCCGGTATTTCTGAAAGAATAGTAGATTTTGCCGTTGCCATTGTGGGCAGAGTAAGAGGCGGCTTAGCATATGCTAACGTGTTAGACTCCATGCTTTTTGCAGGACTTTCCGGCTCAGCTCAGGCGGATACGGCAGGTCTAGGTAAGGTAGTCATACCTGCAATGATAAGAGAAGGCTATGACAAGGAGACGGCCGTAGGAGTGACAGCTGCAACTTCTACCCTGGCAACCATTATACCTCCTAGCGTGACCATGGTAGTTTACAGCAGCGTAGCAGGAGTATCAGTAGGAGCCATGTTTCTTTCCGGAATAGTCCCNNAGACATACCGGCACAACCTTAAAACAGCTTTTGAGGCTTACAGTCGTTAATGTACCTGCACTCCTTACTCCCTTAATTATCATAGGTGGTATAAATCTTGGTTTCATGACTGCCACTGAAGCAGCAAGTGTTGCTTGCATCTATGCAATGCTACTGGGCTTTTTCGCATATAGATCTTTAAAATTAAAGGATTTTAAGGCCCTTTTGGAAGATACGGTGAGGACCAGTGCAGTTTCCACCTTTGCGTTGGCTACTGCAAATGCCTTAGGACAGCTTTTAAGCTACTATAACTTTAACCAGCACGTGGGAGAGTTTTTCAGCGCTACTTTTGACAGTAGATTTAGCTTCCTGGCAATTGTGGTACTATTTTACATCTTCATAGGGACATTTATGGACGCTATTCCCGCAATCATTCTCTTTGTGCCGGCACTCATGCCAACAGCAACTTCTCTTGGCATAAGTGGAATTCAGTTGGGTCTAGTAATCATCATTACCCTTGCCGTTGGCTTAATCACTCCTCCATACGGGCTGTGCCTGCTAATCGCCAGCAAGATTGGAGACCTGACGGTGGATAGATCCTTCTATGCGGCGGCACCTTATATAGCCGTAGCGCTATTTGTGGTATTCTTGGTTGTATTTGTTCCGGATGTTGCATTGGGATTACCTAAGTTGATAAGACCCGAATTGTTTTAATTAATTGTTTGTTTAAATGAAAGGTGATGTCGAATGAGCAAAAAAAAGCTGGCCTTTGTCACCCTAGGTGATACCAGGCTCGAGTTTTACAAAAAGCGTGAACACATAGTTAAAGAAGAATCACAAAAATTACTTGACATATTAAAAGACAGATACGAACTTTACGTGCCGGAAACGGTTTTTAACATCGAAGAGGGACAAAAAGTAGCTGATGAAATCAGGAGCAGGGGTATTTCAGCGGTCATCATTCATCTGCCCATTTGGGCAACACCCAACCTGGCCTTTAGAGTGGCTTACAGCACGGATAAACCCGTACTGCTTGTAGGCAACAAGCGCCAGGACAGCTCAAGTTTGGTAACAATGCTGGCTATTGCAGGCATGTTGGACCAGACCGGAAAAGAGTGCTACAGGCTCTTGGTTGATGTCAATAATGCAAAAGATTTGGATGAAATCGATGTTTTTGTCAGCGCTTGCTACCTGGTGGATGAGCTTGCGAGAAGCAGTTACTGCCTGTTGGGCGGCAGAAGCATAGGAATAGGCACTACCGTTGCCGACCCCTCTCAGTGGCAGAGCCTGTTCGGCGTTGAATTTGACCACAAAGACCAATACGAAATTGTGTATAGGTCAAAAACTTATTCCGATGAAAAAGTGGCGTTCTACAAAGATTGGATTAACAAGGCCTTTAAGGTAGACTTCGGTGAGCTTTTTAGCGAAGAAACATTGGATCTTCAGATCAGGAGCTATTTGGCCTTAAAGGACATTGTCAAAGAAAATCATTACAACTTCCTGGGCATAAAGTGTCAGACCGATATGAGTGACCACTTCGTGCTACAGTGCCTACCAATAGCACTTTTGAACAATAACTATGACGCGGAAGGTCCTAAGGAAGTTATACCTACAGCTTGTGAAGCCGATTGTGATGGCGCATTGACCATGAAGCTGTTATCAATTGCCAGCGGAAACAATCCAAGTAACTTGGTTGACATAAGGCATTTTGATGCAGATAAAAAAGAATTGATCTTGGCCAATTGCGGCAGTGTTGCACCATTTTTCTCAAAGCCCTCAAGCAATGGAGATGATTACTCTACAACACTGATGCCCCACGTCTTTGGAAAAGCAGGGGGCGGGTCACTGCAAATGATTGCCAAAGAAGGGAAAGTAACCATTGCCAGGCTTTTTAGGAGCAAGGGCAAATATGTGATGGGCTGCTTTGAAGCCGAACTGGAATCAAGGCCCATAGAAGAACTGAAAAAAACCACCTGGTGTTTTCCCCACGAGTTTGTGAAAGCCGATATTGATTACGATAAATTCTTCCGCACAATGAACTCCAATCATTTGCATACAGTATACGGCAGCTACGGCAAGGTGTTAGAGCTGTTCTGCAAAATGAAGGGTATAGAGTTTATCAATTACAATGCCTAATCGCAGGCATATGAACCTTTACAATTTTAGATTGGAGGTGGCTTTGATGGTTGATATTCCCTTTGAGATAGGTCAAAGCGTTACATTTAGTAAAACAGTCAGTGAATCGGATGTGTACCTGTTTGCGGGAATTAC
>LFSJ01000173.1:0-2959 GCA_001512695.1 Tepidanaerobacter sp. DTU063
CCAATTACGTAATTCGGGTAAGGTTTTTGGCTGGCCAATGGCTGTGGTATAATTTATTAGAAACAAACTTTATAACAAGGAGACTTGATTAATGAAGAAAATACTGCTTATCACAATAATCATAGCGATATTGATGTGCGCTTGTGTCAATAAAAACGACGATAACAATAAAGAACAGCCTCCTAAAGCTCCTGAAGTGGAAGAAATTGACCCCTTGAAGGAACAGATTGAAAAGATGAGCATAGATGAAAAAATCGGCCAGCTTGTTATGGTCGGCCTTGACGGATACGAGTTAGATGATTCCGCCCTTGACATGATAGACAAATACAAGGTGGGAGGCTTTATCTTATTTAAGCGAAACATACAAAGTGCCGCTCAAACATTAGAGCTCATCAATTCCCTAAAAGAGGCCAACGAGGAAAACAAGATTCCCCTGTTTATTGCCGTTGATGAAGAAGGGGGAAGTGTGAGCCGAATGCCCGAAGAATTTATAAAACTGCCAACCAGCAGGGCTGTCGGGAAAGTAAACAGCGAAGAATTTGCCTTTGAGATTGGCAATGTTATAGGCGAGCAGATAAAATCCCTGGGCTTTAACATGAATTTTGCACCGGTGCTGGATATAGACAGCAATCCAAATAATCCTGTAATCGGCGACAGGTCTTTTGGGGCAAATCCGGAAATAGTAAGCAGCCTAGGCACGGCCGTTATGAAGGGGCTAAAGTCCCACGTGATTTCTACGGTCAAGCACTTTCCTGGCCATGGCGATACATCGGTAGACTCTCATGTAGGTTTACCTGTGGTAAATCACGACATTGACAGGCTGAAAAGCTTTGAGTTGGTTCCTTTTAATATGGCCATCGAAAACGGCGCGGATGCGGTAATGATAGCCCACATATTGCTGCCCGAAATAGACGAGCAAAACCCCGCAACTTTGTCTAAAGTCTTGATTACAGATGTTTTGCGACATGAAATGGAATTTGACGGTGTGGTGATAACCGATGATATGACAATGGGGGCCATAGTAGAGAATTATGACATCGGCGAAGCTGCAGTAAAATCCGTGCTGGCCGGTGCCGATATAATCCTGGTATGTCACGACAATGAAAAGCAGATAAAAGTCCTGGAGGCACTAAAGCAGGCGGCAACTCATGGTGCAATTCCCGAAAGTTCATTGGATGAGCATGTGTACAGGGTGATTAGGTTAAAACAGAGCTATGATTTGAAGGATGAAGAGATGGAAGCGGTAGATGTAAATGCCATAAACGAAAAAATAAAAGGTATGATGAACAAATATTACAAATAGATTACATGGGGAACATATTTCATTAATAGCCGTCCAAAAAGGTAGAACACCAACTACTGAAGGAGGAGATTTGCTATGAAATTTAAGAAACTTATTGCAGGAATTTTATCAGCGGCCGTTATCACATTTTCAGCAGGGACGGCTTATGCAGTGTACCGTGACGAGCCCATATCGCCGGAGGAAATGGGGGAAATAATTCCGATAAAAGCGGAATTAGAGGAGCAGCAGCAAATCAGGTACGGTTCTTTTACGGGAACGGTTAAAGAAATAAGGGATTATGAACCTATAGAAGGCGGCAAATTTATATCAGTTGAAAATTCGGAAGGAGAACCGGCAAATGTCATCATATCTGATGACACGTACGTCCTTGACAATGCGGAAATAAAAGTTGGGGCAACCATTACGGCATACTACGATGCCACAAAGCCCATGATTATGATTTACCCGCCCCAATACAGTGCAGAGGTTGTGGTAGTTGAAAGAGAAGACAGGCATGTAAAATTCGACATTTTCGATGAAAATTTGGTCAGCATGGATGGCGCTTTAAAGCTTATCATTTCCGATGAAACTGAGATTTACATGCAGGACGGGACAGTTTATGAAGGTGAGCTAGCAAACAAAAAACTCGTTGTGATCTACACTGTCGCAATGGAAAGCTATCCGGTTCAAACAAGACCGGAGAGAATCATAGTTTTAGCTGAAAAAGCCGAAGATATGCCGCTCTTTGATTTTTCCACAATGGAAATAGTGGTAAACAATGAAGTGATAGAAGCACCTGAAGCTTATACAAACGATCAGGGCACAGTCATGGTTCCCCTGCGGGCCATTGCAGAGGCCTTGGGATACAAGGTCGCCTGGCACAATGACACAAGGACCGTTACCCTTGGTGATGACATCTCCCTGACAATCGGTAAAGACCTTTATACAAGGGCAGGTAGCTCAATGCGCTTGGGCACCGCTCCGGAACTTAAAGGAGATAGAACCTTTGTCCCCTTGAGCTTCTTTAGAGAAGTTATCGGGATGAACAATGCCTATATTCATGCAGGACAAATAATAATCGACAATGAAGAGAAAATGCTTTAAGTTGAAGTGGCCCGAAAGGGCCTCTTTTAATTGTGAATGATGGTTTGGTGTTTGCAATTTGTTTGCAAAGCACAAATCCTAGCAAGTGACGAGGGCTGGACAAGCAACAAACATTGTTGGATAAAAAATAGGGGCCGGGTAAGAATTGTAGCCGCACAAGCAAAAAAGCTTCCGGAAGAATTCCGGAAGCTTCATTTTCAAGTGGAGCTGATGGCCGGATTCGAACCGGCGACCTGCGCATTACGAGTGCGCTGCTCTACCACTGAGCCACATCAGCCTGCCTATATATTTTACAATGTTTAAGGCTTTTAGTCAACAAATTCACCCGAATAAGAATTAATTCTTGCTTCACATTCTAGAGTTCCTTACTGCATCTAAAGGATACACCTTACTTTTTCGACTCTGTTTTAGGCATGACCATTGGCTCAATTGCCGTTACCTCATAGGTGAAATGGACCAGATAAACGGCATCGATGTGGCCCTGGCCAGGCTCTTTGGCTATTTGGAGGCATATGACAAAAGCGGCGCTTTGGCAGAACAGCAAAGCGCCACAGGGGTGATTAGGGAGATGAC
>LFSJ01000173.1:3056-3418 GCA_001512695.1 Tepidanaerobacter sp. DTU063
AGCAAAAAGCCGCCATTTTTTGCTATGTCATCTATTTCGTACCACTGAACCACATCATAGACATTATTTGCCACATTAGATGCAATATAGCCGAGCACGTTTACAGGGTCTTTGGCGGAGGAAAAGGGCGGTGCATAGCAAAGTTCTAGTTCGGTAAGATCATTGATGGTGCCGCCCAATTTCATTGCGGTAGCGATGACATCGATTCGCTTTTCGGTGCCTTCCCGGCCTACCGCCTGGGCGCCGTATATTTTTCCACTGTCAGGGTCAAACAAGAGCTTCATAGATATTTGTGACCATCCGGGATAATAGGTAGCGTGATTTGCAGGGTGTGCATGGATTGCTTTGTATTTTAAGCCCTT
>LFSJ01000197.1:0-2773 GCA_001512695.1 Tepidanaerobacter sp. DTU063
TTGATAACTCCCCTGGCACAGGATTTAGTAAGGGATTTTGGCCTTAAGATTATTAGGGAGTAGGGATGTAAATGCTTTTAGCCAAAGTTGTGGGTACAGTAGTTGCCACGAAAAAAAATGAGACCTTAGTTGGCTCCAAACTGCTGATAGTAAAACCATTGAGAAAAGGGATTGATGAGGCAAGGGAAAGTGATGAGATATTGGTGGCCGTAGACTCTGTTGGAGCAGGCGTCGGGGAGCTGGTCCTGATGGTGACGGGGAGCACGGCCAGTCGCATCATGGCCAATGATAGGGCCCCCGTTGATGCAGCTGTAATCGGAATAGTGGACGATTTAGAGATGAGCGGGGGGTATTGACATTGGGCATATATACCAAGAGGGGAGACTCCGGCGAGACCAGCCTTTTCGATGGGAAGAGATTGTCCAAAAGTGACACGAGGGTAGAAGCTTACGGCACCGTTGATGAACTGGTAGCAGCCATTGCCCTGGCCAGGTCCTTCAATCTTGGAGAAAGTATTTCAGCTATACTGAAAAAAGTAGAAGAAGAATTGTTTCTGTTAGCTGCCGAACTGGCCACTGGCGATATTGATAAGTTAAAAATAAAGATTTCCCAGGAACACATAACTTGGCTGGAGACGAGAATTGATGAGCTAATGGCAAAAACCAGTTTAAAGAATGACTTTATAGTGCCCGGGCCATATAAATCTTCAGCTTCCCTTCACATGGCCAGGACCATCGCCAGGAGGGCAGAGCGGCAGGCGGTGAAATTGGGCTTGGAGACGCCCATACGGAAAGAAGTGCTAATGTATCTAAACCGATTGTCAGATTTGCTTTTTGCCATGTCAAAACTACAGGAAGAAGAGGAGACGGTTAAAGAGGCCATGGAGAGGGTAAAGGCAAGTTATTCTAAAAAGGCAGGGGACCTCCAAAACATGACACTGGATATGGCCAAGGCCATTATAAAGGCAGCTGAAGCCAAGGCCGTGGAGATAGGAGTGCCAATGGTAATTTCCGTTGCAGACAAAGCCGGTTACCTGCTAGCCCTTCACAGGATGGACGGAGCCATTTTTGCCAGTATAGAAATTTCCATTAACAAGGCTTTTACCAGTGCTGCCTTCAAGATGCCTACTTCAGCCTTAAAGCCATTGGCGAACCCTGAAGGAGAACTCTACGGGATTAACTCCCAAAGCAGCGGAAGGTACGTGACTTTCGGAGGAGGTTTTCCGATTTTCTGCGGCGATGAAGTCATAGGTGCTATCGGAGTCAGCGGGGGGTCTGTTGAAGAAGATGAAATGGTTGCAAGGGCGGGCTTGAAAATAATAACCGAAGGGAGTGAATTTTAGTTTTGATTCAGGAAGAACTAATTTCTATCATAAAAGATAAAATCTTAAGGGAGCTGTCGAAGGATACGAGCTCAGATGAATCAGAGCTGGGGATATTCGATACCGTAGATGAAGCGGTTGCCGCTGCAAAAGAGGCTCAAAAGAAGTTAAACTTGCTGGACCTGGAGAAACGGGAAATCATCATATCCGCTATTAGAGAAGCAAGCATTAACAATGCAAACTACCTGGCGGTCCTTTGTGTGGAAGAATCCCAGATGGGAAGGGTAGATGATAAAATAGCAAAAATTATCCTGGCAGCGAAGAAAACTCCCGGCACGGAGGATTTAATTCCCTGGGCAAAATCAGGCGACCATGGTCTCACCCTTGTGGAAAGAGGTCCCTTTGGTGTGATTGCTTCAATAACGCCCGTTACAAATCCGGTGTCAACCATCGTAAATAACGGCATAGGCATGATTGCAGGAGGCAACACAGTAGTGATAAATCCCCATCCCCGGGCCATCAGGGTAAGCATCGAGACGATAAAGCTCATCAACGATGCCATCGCTAAAGCCGGTGGCCCCAGACACCTGATTTGCACCGTTAAGGAGCCGACCATAGAGACAAGTCAACAGATGATGAAGCATCCTGATGTCAGATTGATTTCGGCGACGGGAGGCCCGGGTGTAGTAAAAGCTGCACTCTCCTCAGGCAAAAAAGCCATAGGGGCTGGAGCGGGCAATCCTCCGGTGGTGGTGGATGAGACTGCAGATATTGCCAAAGCTGCCCATGATATAGTGCTGGGGGCCAGTTTTGACAACAACCTCCCCTGCATCTCAGAAAAGGTGGCCATCGTAGTTGAAGAGGTGGCCCAAAAGCTAATGGACGCCTTTAAAAACGAGAATGTATATATATTAAACGATGATGAAGCAAGGGCAATTACCGAAAAAGTTATAGTAGAGGGTGCTGTCAACAAGGAACTGGTAGGCAAAGACGCAAGCTACATTCTGAGGCAGATTAAGGTGGAGCCAATTTCCGATGTGCGATTGCTGATAATGCCTGCAGATAAAGACCATCCCCTGGTCCATCATGAGCAACTGATGCCGGTTTTGCCGGTGGTGACGGTTTCCGATGTGGATGAAGCCATTGATTTTGCAGTGAAATGCGAACAGGGCAACCGCCATACGGCAATTATGCACTCGAAAAATGTGGACCACATGACAAAATACGCCAGGGCCATTGAAACCACTATTTTTGTGAAAAACGGCCCTTCATATGCAGGCATCGGCATGGGAGGAGAAGGCTTTACAACCTTTACGATAGCGGGCCCCACCGGTGAAGGCTTGACTTCTGCCAGGTCATTTACCCGTCAGCGGCGCTGTATATTGGTAGACGGATTTAGGATCGTTTAGCAGATTTGGCAGCTAGGAGTGGTAAACTTGGAAATAAGGGAAA
>LFSJ01000197.1:2837-4802 GCA_001512695.1 Tepidanaerobacter sp. DTU063
GATTACTACATAGCAAATGGCGCGGAATGCGAACCCTTACTGGACGTCAGCAAGGAGATCATGGCCAGGTTCCCCGATAGAGTCGTAAAAGCCCTGAATATTTTAAAAGATTCTACGGGTGCCAAAAGGGCTGTAATTGCCTTAAAGGGGAAGTATAAGCAGGCCATAAAGGCCCTGGATGAAGAACTGTCACAGACGGGAAGTGACATTGAGCTTTTTCAATTGGGAGATTTCTTCCCGGCAGGAGATGAACAGGTGATGGTCTATGAAGTCACCGGTAAGGTGGTGCCTGAAGGGGGAATCCCCATTGCAGTGGGAGCGGTGGTAAACAACATTGAAACACTGTTCAATGTCTACGGGGCCATTGAGGAAGACGCTCCCGTGACCCAGAAATTCATCACCGTGGGAGGTCAAGTGAAAGATCCCATTACCCTCAAGGTGCCGGTTGGCACGACAATCGGCTGGCTCCTGGATTTTCTAGGTGTTGATTATAAAGACAAGGTCATCATCGACGGCGGGCCAATGATGGGAAATATTGCAGACCCAAGTGCACCCATAACCAAGGTGACGGGCGGCTTGCTGATTTTCCCCAAAGGGCATCCGGCAGTAACCGTAAAGGAGTCGGACATAAGCCGCATTTTGAAACTGGCCAGGATTGCCTGTATTCAGTGCAGGTACTGCACCCTCCAGTGTCCCCGCTATCTCCTGGGCCATGATTTGGAGCCCAGCAAAATAATGCTTTCCGTTGGCTTTAAGCTGACAGATGGCTACATCAAGCAGGCGATGCTATGCTGTGAGTGCGGAGTGTGTGAAGCTTATTCCTGCCCGCAGCAGCTATCCCCAAGGCGGGTCAATATTACTTTAAAAAGAGAATTGGCCAAGACAGGTTTTAGATATACGACTGACAAGACTAACTTTAAAGCTCGGGATGAAAGACAGTGGCGCAAAATTCCCACCAGCCGTTTAAAACTCCGGCTGCAGCTTATGGAATTTGACAGGCCAGCCCATTTAGTTGACGGGGAATTTGTAAAACCGCCGGAAGTTCACATTCCCATGAAGCAGCATATCGGTGCCCCGGCAGTTCCGGTGGTGGGAGTGGGCGAAAAAGTTACAATAGGTCAGGTAATAGGGCGGGTGCCTGAAGACCAATTGGGCTGTAATGTTCATGCAAGTATCGATGGGACGGTAGCGCATTGTGATGAACAAAAAATTGTCATCCGGGGGGAGGATGCCAAATGGTAAGAGCAATAGGACTTGTAGAGACCATCAGCATAGCTGCAGGTATTGAGACAGCTGATGCAATGATAAAAATTGCACCGGTAAAACTTTTTATAGCCAGGCCTATTTGCCCCGGTAAATTCCTAATCCTTGTTGGCGGCGAGGTGGGAGCGGTCAAAAACTCCCTGAAAGAAGGCTGCCGAAAAGCCGAGGAATACCTGGCCGATTCCGTGTTGATTCCCCGGGTTCATGAAGATGTATTTCCTGCCCTGGAAGGTGGCATCGTACTGGATGATCTTGACTCCCTCAACTCTCTAGGAGTCATAGAGACCTTCTCTGTGACTGCCAGCATCCTTGCTGCCGATGCTGCCGTAAAAGCAGGAAATATAAAACTTGTGGAGATAAGGCCAGCCATTGGCCTTGGCGGCAAATCCTATGTGACCATGCTAGGCAATGTAAGTGCCGTAAAAACAGCCGTGGAAGCCGGTTGCCAAAAAGCCGAACCCGAAGGAACCCTGGTCAAAAGCGTAGTCATCCCCAACGCATCCAAAGACCTACTAATCTCCCTCCTCTAATGAATATTTCGGGACGGGTACAAAAAACTCATTCCTCCTTTTGAATATTTCGGGACAGGTACAAAATATTCATACCCCTTTGAAAAAAAGCATCCATGAGATGCTTTTTTATTTTGGAGATAAGTAATCATAGACATTTTAAGAAAAATCAGTTATGTTATTGATAACGAAT
>LFSJ01000001.1 GCA_001512695.1 Tepidanaerobacter sp. DTU063
TATGTTCATATGTGGATAGATACTTACAACAAAAATTAGCATTACCGCGGCACATGCAGCCACAAATATATATTTTCTGAAGTTATTTGTTACATTATGTCTGCGGGTAGATCTTTGTGCCAAGCGATCCATGATCTTCTCATGTAAAGTTTCATCAACGGACAAATTATCCATATAATTCTTGTAATCTTTCATGGCAGCTCCTCCTCAATGAATGATTTTAGTTTATGACGTGCTCGGGTGAGCAAACTTCTGACAGTAGATTCCTTTTGTTCCGTAATCTCTGCTATTTCCTTTGTTGTATATCCTTCATAATAGAATAAGTGAATCACAATTCTGTATTTTGCAGGCAAGGACAGGATTGCCTCCATCAGATACTTCTGATCTTCTGTCTGTGCTGGATAAGACTCAAGTAGAGGCACTGTTTTCTTCCACCAACTTGACCGCAAGCGGCTTTTGCAAAGATTAACGGTTACTCGAATAAGCCATGCAATTTCGTGTTCCGGAGATTGAAAAATCGGGCATTTCTCAATTACTTTGACAAATACATCCTGTACTATTTCTTCTGCATCATCTTTGTTCCCAATGATAGCAATAGCAGTTCTATATAGCCTGTTTTCATATTTTAATAGAAATTCCTCCATACAATCCTCCGGCCGGAAGGATAGATCAAGCATCTACTCACCTCCTCACCCTATATACGCATGAAAGGCATAAAATGCTGCAAGGCGTAAAAAATTTTTAATACCGATAATAATAGCAGAAGAACCTTCATAGTTATGTAGCGTTTCAGGCTTGATAAAACTTATAGTTGCCGCATTTTCAAAGCGGGATTAACCATATTTG
>LFSJ01000179.1:0-1126 GCA_001512695.1 Tepidanaerobacter sp. DTU063
ACACAAAAACGGCTGTAAAACCAGTATTTATCGGCATTTAGCTATTGTTCAGCAACCCCGAATTAGGCATATACTTAAGTATGTTGGCTATATTTACCAAGGTTATTTTGGCACCTTTAGTTGAGTATAAGAAATCAATAGCTCTGCCTTCTATCGACTCTACCAATGGGGTGTTAAATCCACATTCACAAAGGTCATTGGACTTTGAAAAAACCATGCTATCGCCAATTCTATATCTAATCAGTGGTGTACCGTAGGTAGTAAAACTAGTAACAAGAACCTCGTTAGAGCCCTCCATTTGTTCTATAATACCTGTTGTGACATCGTAATGATAATGCCCGTACTCGCATTCCCAGACAAATGGCGCTCCTTCTGACGACGCATATTGATCCCTTACTTTGGCACCAAAAGCACGTTCTATCACTTCTCTATGTTCTGAAGTCACAGTTTCTGCTGTAGGAAATATTGCAATAGGCCTAAAATCCAGTTTGATCTCATTTCGGTTAATATAACAAGCGATATCGTACATAGAAGAAGGGAAGCCATCAATGGAATCGGGCTTAAATTTATTCAAACTGTCAATATAGTAGGGGATATTTTCTTCCGTAATATGAAAAGAAGAGTACACCATTTGCTTAACAGCGGCATTATATCTCCAAAAGACCTTCTTCTTTTGATTTGGAGGAACGATGTGTTTTCCCATAAAGGTTGCCCTTTTCATCTTTAGATTATAAAAACCGTGCTTCATTTTAAAGAAGTCCAGGACAGCCATTCTTTTCTGGCTATCTACTTTTCGATTGTAAACAGTGAGTGATTTGCCTGTAGTTCCTCCTGTGTTACTAACAGAAGCACCCATTTTAGGTATGGTGATTACATCATCAATGTTCTGCCTGATCATTTCCTTAGTTACAATCGGTAATCGTTTGAGATCGTCAACAGAACTAAACGATTCTATGTCAATGCCATCATATAATTCACGATAAAACTTGCTATTAGAGACGGCATGTCGAAGAAGGTTCATCAATTCATTAAACTGAAGTTCTTCCAACTGCTCCCTAGAATACTGATGTACTTCCTTTAGATACTCTAAATGATCCCTATACGCTTTACCGTATCGGTTTTTTTT
>LFSJ01000179.1:1236-1410 GCA_001512695.1 Tepidanaerobacter sp. DTU063
AGTATTTGGCTTAAAACCCACATCCCTGATAAGATCATCCACATCTGCATAGGTTCTCGGAACATCACCTGCTTGAAGGGGTAGGAATTCTTTCTTTGCTTCTTTTCCTAGATGTTTCTCAAGCGTTTCGATAAACGCCATCAACTGAACAGGTTGGTTGTTGCCAATATTATA
>LFSJ01000194.1:0-574 GCA_001512695.1 Tepidanaerobacter sp. DTU063
ATGGCCTGGGAGTACTTCTTACCCTCTATTGAAATCCTGTATATGTTGACAAGGCCCTCGGCGATGACGTAAAAAAAATCGTATACCTGGTCCTGATGGCAGATTATGTACTCCTTGGGGTATTCTTTCAATTCAAACTGGTTTAATATTTCGTAAGGGCACTCTTTAAACATTTTATAGTTTACGTTCACAATATCTTTAACGTCCATTGCCTTCACCTCATATGGTAAGATATTTTACCTGTAAATGAAAGGACATATGTCCCCTTTTGCTGAATTATACCATAATTTCTGCAAAAACTTGCCCTTAGAATACACCACAAAACTTTTTAGTCAAGAAAAAAGAGGGAAAAAAGGATCAATGCATATATAAACACCTGACAATATAAATGCAACAGGTAATTCGTAGAGAATAAACGGATTACAAAATCGTGTTACAATAAGACTGTAGGTCTGTTTTTATAAAGTAAAAAAGAGCATGGATAAGCTCGCTTTTAAAGTTAGCTGTCCATGCTCTTTCAATAAATCGGTGCTAGGCACTAACTATTAACTTATTCGGTGACTGGCGCCGTGTA
>LFSJ01000194.1:590-5893 GCA_001512695.1 Tepidanaerobacter sp. DTU063
ACTTCATAGTTTAGGCCGGATGTACTGTTTATGTCTTCCACTGCCCGAGCTAAGTTGGCTGCGTATATGGGCAGATGGTCTTTTATCGATTCTAGCAGTTTATCTTCAGTGCTTTCTCGGTGCAGCTGTATCTCGTCCAAGGGATTTTGGGTATGGGGGCTCCTGGTGTGGGGATATCGCACCCTGATCGCCACGGTCCTGCCGAAGAGGGGTGATGACACGAAGGCATCACCGGAGGGCAGGTAAGGCAGCCTGCGTGCTTCCTCCGCCTTTATATCCGTTTCCTCCGTTATCGTGGCGATGTCCGATGCCCTGACGGTCCTGAAGATTATCTTGTTGTTGAGCTGGGCGGTAACCGTCTCATCCAGCAGTGTCGGCCGCTGGGTCGCCAGCACCAAAAACACCCCGTACTTCCGCCCTTCCTGGGCTATTTCGGTGATTATCCCCTTGGTGGCGGCGTCCCGACCCTTGGGAGCGAAGTTGTGGGCCTCATCGGTGGCAATGACAAAGGGCGGGAAGTACTCTCCACCTGCTTCCCCTTTTAGCTCCCCGTCCTTGTAATCCCTGCGCTGCCTGTAGAGATTTGAGACAAGATAGGTGGAGAAGACCTGCAGCAGCCATATGGGCCCTTGGACCACCGCCAGCTTGCCCTGCATCATGGCCTCTTTTACGGGCTTTATGTCATGGCTGAAAAGGCCCGAGTTGTGAAGCCGCCTCAGGCGCCAGGAAATCCCCTGCAATGAGGCCAGGGGGATGTCCTGGTACTTTTCCAGGAGCTCCCTCATTTTGTAGTGCTTGTCTTTTTCCATCGGGTCCATATCTTGCCTTAATGCCTGCTCAATTTTGGCCCTTCCCTTTTCTAATGCTTCTGATAAAAGTTCCAAACGATGGGAAAAGCTCAAGTAAGTATCGCCGTGAAGGTGCAGCCTTTCTACGGCGCTGGCCATGGCTTCGCTAAGGGGCGATACTGCCGATAACAGGGCCAGCAAATCCCTTTTTGACAGGTTTTTAAATTCCACTCCTATGTGCTCGCCAATTTGAAACTTTTTAAAGTCCTGGCTAAAGTCCCGGACTTCCTTGAGATTTTCCTGCCTTTCGGCAAACTCCATCTCGTAGTGGGGGTCCAGCATCAATGCGGGAAAGCGGTGCTTCATGATTTCCTCCATGATTACCCGAAGGCCGAAGGACTTGCCGGAGCCGGACCCCCCAAAGACCCCGATGTGGGGGTACTGCTGAAAGGATCTCAGGTCGAGAAAAAAGGGCACGTTCCTGGTCTTGTAAAGCTGGCCCCTGGAGAACATTTCGCAAAGTCCCTTTAGCTCATCGTCCATGCTGGCAGCCGTTTCCTCGGTGTTTTTTATCTCCCCCAGCAATAGGGCGTCTTCCCGCTTTCCCTTTAACAAAAAGCCCTTTACCTCATCAAAGGCCGGCAGCCTCGCCCTGCAGCCCGTGACTACAGGGAAGTTGGCTTCCGTCAAGAGCTTGACCTTGGCAATGTTTATCTCATCTTCGCTGATGGAGTATCCCAGGTGCTTCAAAGACTCTATCACATCCGCATCGTGGATGCCGCTGCCGATGGAAAGGGGGATAAAGCGGTTGTAAGAGTTGCTCTCCACCACTTCCCCTATCAGGCTTCCCTGGTGCGGGTCCTCTATGACCAGCAGCTCATTTATGCGAAACTTCCTGTCCTTGGAAGCTATGTAAACCTCTTGAGGTGTTGTAAGTCCTACAACTTGCATATGCCTTCCTCCTAAAACTCCCGTTTTTCCCGCTTGGGCCTTATAAGCTCCGCGTAATCTTCACCCAAATAAGTGCTCAAAAGGCCTTCCATAACTCTATCGGAAATCCTGACGGTTGCGTCAATGATGTCAAGCCAGAGGGGGATTCCCCGCCCGTCTTTTGGCGTCAAGGTGTATACCAGGTTTGCCACTTCCTTTAAATATAGCTGCTGCTCTTCCAGCAAGTCAATGCCTATGGGCTTTGGATCTGTGGATGAGCGCATGAAAAAGGTGCGAAAGCCTTCCTTAAAGAGGCCCTGGGCTATTTCAAGCCTTTCACCGACCTCTAAAAGACCAAATAATATTTCCCAATCCGAGGCCTGATGGATTATTTCCGGCAGCTCGCCTCTTAGGCACTGGCTGATTAGGTTTGTGGAAATACCTTCTACCACCCCCACCAGTATGGTATCCCGGGCAAGGGCAAGGCTCTTTAGCTTTTCCCAAAGGGCCGCCGCTTCAATTTTATAGCGGACCAGGGAGCCGTCAAGCAGCATTACCTTGGGGACAAATTCCTCAATGGCCGCGAGGGCTGCCCTCAGCTCAAGGACGGCCAGGTTGCGCTTGGCAAAATCCCTGTACTCATCTTCAGTCAAAAGAGTATCCATGGTCAATGGCGACAGGGCATCGGTTGCTGTAATTGTCTTCATGTCATTGCTGCAGGTCTTTGCCATTGCCTGCTGAAGGGTAACTATGTAGGGAAAATGGCCTTTGGAACTGTTTGAAGAGCCATCCACTCCTACGATTTTTCCTTTATCGATAAAGTTCAGCAAATCTTGCCTATCGAGTCTTTGGCATTTGTTAAAAGTCCCAACACCCTTGTTAACTATCGCATTCCGCAGAGTTTTTAAGGAAGGCCTTTGCTTCAGCCTTAGGCGCATCTTCTCTGCGGCTTCCTCAAACTTTTGCCTTAAATTCTTATCCAGCTCTAGCAAGGGCTCACCACCTAAACAACATATTGACTTTTTTTGGTATTTCTGGTATTCTTTTTATGCGGGGTAAATGTCGAATTATCTATAATAATGGGGGCGAATGTATGAAATCAACAGGAATTGTGCGAAAAGTCGACGATTTAGGGCGTGTAGTCATACCAATTGAACTTAGACGCACTCTAGGGATCTCTGAAAAGGACCCTCTTGAGATCTATGTGGACACCGATAAGATTATCCTAAAAAAATACCTGCCAGCATGCCTTTTCTGCGGAAACGCAGAAGAATTGGTCAATTTCAACAGCAAGAGCATCTGCAAAGAATGTGCCACCGCAATAAAGAGCTTGGTGGGTGACACGGCTGCACAAGCCGACCCTGAAAGCTCTGACACAGTTTAATTGAATTTTTGCTTAAAAGAAGAGACTGGTATGACGGTCTCTTCTTTTATTTTTTGAAAGCCTAAGGCCCTTTTTAAAATAAAGCCAAGTTAACTATCGGGCAAACGGCTGTATTCTGCCATCATCTCCTTTGACCTCTTGACAGCCCTTGATACGGCATCGATAAAGGCAGCTTTGATATCAGCTTCTTCCAAGGCTTGAAGGCCTGCCCTTGTGGTGCCGCCGGGTGTGGCGATCTGCTCTATAAGCTGCTGGGGACTTTCTTTCGTGGAAAGGGCCATCTTGGCGGCTCCGTACAGGGTTTGATAGGTCAACTCTTCGGACATTTGGCGGGAAAGCCCCTGCTTCATGCCTGCCTGGATCATGGCTTCCATCATTAAATAGACATAGGCAGGACCGCTTCCGGCAAGTCCCGTCACCGCATCCATCATCTCTTCCTGTACAATCACCGCCTTGCCAATCGATGCAAAAATCCGCTTTGCAAAGTCCCTAACTTCCTCATCCACATACCTGCCGAAGGCTATGCCACTTGCCGATTCCCTTACCCTGCAGGATGTATTGGGCATAACCCTGATGACGGCTATTTCCTTCCCCAGGCTTTTTTCTATAAATTCCGTGGTAATGGCAGCAGCTACAGAGATAATGACGTGTTCTGCCTTTAGGTGTTGTTTGATTGCCGCGAGCAGCTCTGCCACATCCTTGGGCTTTACGGCAATCACCAGGTACCTGCAGTTTGAGGTTATTTCACCGTAGTCCCTCGTGGTATTCAGTCCGTGCTTGTCCCTTAATAGCCTTAGCTTCTCATCATTGCTCTTGTTGGTCACGTAAATGTCTTCGGGCCGCACTAGCCCCTCTGCCAAAATCCCATCCAGGATGGCCTCGGCCATGGAACCCGCGCCGAAAAAAGCTATGCCTTCCCGCTTCATGTTATTCCTCCTTGCTTTAATATTGTATGGAAATGAATGGGTTCAGCTCTTATTTATCAAAAGCTCGTAGGCCTCATTTCTCGAAATTCCCAGTTCCTTTGCAGCTTCTCTCAGGGCTTGGTTTTTGGAAAAGCCTTTCCTTATCTTATCTTCAATAATTGATTCGAGTTTTGATTTCCGCTCTATTGCCGAAAGCTCTGGATCCCAACCCGGACTATTTTCTTTCCCCGGCTTTGAATCTGCCCCTGCCCCTTCCAGCACAATCACCATTTCACCCTTCGGCGCTGTTTCGGCAAACTTTTGTATTAATTCCTCCAGGGTCCCCCGGATAAATTCTTCATGCAGCTTGGTCATCTCGCGGGCTATAACTGCCTTGCGGTTACCCAAGCCGTCTTTTAGTGCCTTTAAAGTCTTTGTAATGCGATGGGGCGCCTCGTAAAAAATGAGGGTTCGCGGATCGGGGGCCAATTCGGCAAGCCTCTTGTCCCTCTCCCCGGCCTTTTTTGGCAAAAAGCCTTCAAAGGCAAAGCGCTCGGTTGAAAGGCCCGAGGCGACTAGGGCAGATATGACGGCTGCAGCCCCCGGCAGGGGCACTACTTCAATGCCTGCCTCGATGGCCAGCTTTACCAGGTCCTGGCCCGGATCCGAGATTCCGGGCGTCCCCGCATCGGAAACAAGGGCTATGTTTTTCCCTTCCTGCAGCAATCCTATCAGCTTTGGCCCCTGGCCCCTTTTGTTGTGCTCGTGATAGCTGACGAGGGGTGTCTTTATTTCATAGTGATTCAATAGTTTTATGGTAACCCGCGTATCTTCCGCAGCTATTAAATCCACCTCTTTTAGTATTTTCAAGGCCCTTAGGGTGATGTCCTCCAGGTTGCCTATAGGAGTGGGACATAAGTACAAAGTGCCCTCCTTGCCCATATATCATACCTCCCGCCCTTTTCCAAAGTACATTGCCTTTACTTCATCGACGTATGTTCCGTCACTGCCGTACAGCACAAGAGGTGGAAGAATTTCTAAGCCGGCAGAGGCCCCTTTTTTGGCCATGACCAAAAATAGGTTCGGGCCTTCATCTGCCCTGGGTTGAATGAATTGCAGGAGCTTGGGCTCCAAGTCTTTGGCCCTAAGCTCGTACATGGCATCTGCGAGTCTTGCCGCCCTGTATATCATGTAAAAGCGGCCACCGAATTTCAAGAGCTCCCAGGCAGAGCTTACCAGGTCTTTGAGGTTTGCCTTGACTTCATGCCTTGCCAGGGCCATTTCGGGATTCGGACT
>LFSJ01000194.1:6002-8122 GCA_001512695.1 Tepidanaerobacter sp. DTU063
TTGGCTATCTCTATGCCCACAATTTCCCTGGCCCCAGTTTTGGCTGCAAGCAGTATGGCAATCACTCCGCTTCCGGTGCCCAAATCCATTATCCTGTCGTCTTTTCCAGCTTTGACAAAGTTGGCCAGCAGCACCGAATCAATTCCGAAGCGGTAGGAGTTTTGGTGCTGGATAATCTTGAGCCCATTGCAGGGCAGGTCATAGATTTGTTCGCCCGCGCATTTTAGATACTTTTCCACTGCTACGCCCTCTATCCATGAAGTTCTTTAAATACAAAGCCCTACAGTTTTCTGTAGGGCTGATATCATCTTCTGTCACGGCCTATCCCGGCTATAACAAGGAGCCTGATGAGCTGCATGACGGCCATTAGGGTGGCAGCCACATAGGTTAGGGCTGCAGCATTTAAAACTGCCCTCACCGGTCTCCTTTCACTCCTGTCGATAAATCCGTAATTTTCCAGCACCGCAACGGCTCTGCTGCTGGCATTGAATTCTACCGGTAAAGTAATCATCTGGAATATGACCGCCAGGGAAAAGAGCATGATTCCCAGCATCATGAGTGTGTCCGCTCTGAACAGGAGGCCTATAAAAAACAGAGGAAATGCCATTTGCGAACCTATACCGGCTGCAGGCACGATGGCGTTTCTTAAAGCAAGGGGCGCATAACCCACGTCATGCTGAATGGCGTGGCCGCACTCGTGGGCAGCTACTCCAAGAGCCGCCAGGGACCTGCCATGATATACTTCACTGGAGAGCCTTAAAACTTTATGTCTCGGGTCATAGTGGTCGGACAGCTTTCCTCCTTGCACTTCCACGGAAACATCGTAAATACCGCTTTGCCTCAGTATTTCCCGGGCCACCTCGGCCCCCGTCAATCCGATTTTTGCCGGGACCCGAAGGTACCTTTCAAAGGTGCTTGAAACCTTGGTTTGGGCATATAGGGCCAGTAGGATGGCCGGTAAGAGTATTATCATAGTGTAATCCCAAAAGAACAAGGCAATACCTCCTTCCGCTTTGAGTAAATACCCCTATCGGGTATATCTAAATATATGATATATCTTTAGCGATTTTCAGTCAAGGCTGTTCTTCTACTTCGTCCACCTCTTCGACGGGAAATTCCAAGACGTCCTTGTTTTCATCTATCTGAACACTAATCGTCTCCTTCGGTTTGTATACCGCAACTACGGTTCCCTCGCCGGCAGGTGTCACTACCTTATCACCTATATCAGGATATTTCACGGTGCTGTCATCATAAGAGTCGCTTTCAAATCTCAGGCAACACATGAGGCGTCCGCAAAGGCCGGAGATTTTCACCGGATTTAAGGACAGGTTTTGCTGTTTGGCCATTTTTATGGATACCGGGTCGAATTCGCCGAGAAAGGTGCTGCAGCAAATACACCTGCCGCAAGGGCCTATGCCTCCCAGCATCTTGGCTTCATCTCTCACACCGATCTGGCGAAGTTCAATCCTGGTGCGGAAAACTGCCGCCAAGTCCTTGACCAGTTCCCGAAAGTCAACCCGGCCATCGGCAGTAAAGTAAAAGATGAGCTTGCTCCTGTCAAAGGTGTACTCCACATCTATAAGCTTCATTTCCAGCTTGTGTTTTTGTATCTTTTCTATGGCTATTTTTTCTGCCTCCAGGGCCTTTTGACGGTTTTCTTTGACTACAACTTCATCCTCCGGTGTGGCCTTTCTCATCACATCTTTTAGTGGTGTTATAATGTCCTCTTCTTTTACATCCTTTGGGCCGGTCACTACTTCACCGTATTCCACTCCCCTACTGGTCTCAACGATGACCTTGTCTCCTACGGCAAGGTCCAGGCCTCCGGGGTTAAAGTAATACACCTTGCCTGCCTTTTTAAATCTAACTCCAACTACTGTTACCAATCAAACAACCTCCTCAAGGCCCAACAGCAAATTGTACCAAACCAGGTTCTTGTTGGCCCTGGCTTTAACTGCCTTCAGTTGCCTGGTGGCCAAGTCCAGGGACAACAGCACGGCTTTTAGGCTAAGTTCCGAGGCAAATTTATCAATTGTAGCTTGCAAATCTTGATTTATAAACGATGCGCTGCTATTAGTTTTTGCAAGCAGCACATCCCTATACAGGGAAATAATAAATTC
>LFSJ01000194.1:8159-11763 GCA_001512695.1 Tepidanaerobacter sp. DTU063
CCCTGCTCCGCAGCCTGTCAAGCAGTATGTCTGCAATCCTTTGCCTCGTCGCTTCAGGCAGCAAGGGCTTTGCTAGATGGGAAAAATCCCGTACCTGGCATCTGGAAATGACGGTAGGTATCAGTTGCTTGAGATTATTTGAAAGCAAAATGACGATACTGTCGGCGATGGGATCTTCCAGGGTTTTCAGCAGCGCATTTTGCGCCTGGACTGTCATGGTGTGAGCTTGATGGATTATATAGACCTTATTGGCACCTTCCACGGCCTTTCCCGCAGAATCCAAAATGAGTTTTCTCACCTGCTCTATCTTAACGGAAGCACCTTCCGGGTAAATATGGGCCACATCCGGATGGACCTTGTTTTGAATCTTTCTGCAGGATTTGCAAAATCCGCAGGGGGCCAAATCCTCATTTTCACAATTTGCGGTCTGGGCAAGCTTTAGCGCTTCCCCCGTTGTTTCATCGTCTGTGCCTAGAAAAATATAGGCATGGGAAATCTTTTTCAACGTACCACCTCAAGCGTACAGGTCTAATAGCAGGCCTCGAATCTCATCTACCAATGCCAAAACCTTGAGGGAATCCTTGTTGCTGGATAGCAGCTCATTGCCCAGATCAACGAGCTTTTGGTTTACGGTTTTGACGACGGCCAGTATTTTGGTGCGGCCAAAGCGGCTATCCAGCCTTTCCTCATCAAAGGAAAAGCCATGGGAGATGCACATTTTTAAAAAGTTGGCTACCTTTTCCTTGTACTCCTTTAAATCGGAAAGAGACAGGTTTTTGACAAGTCTTTGCCCAAGCTCCGATATGGCATTGAGTTCCATATCGAAGGTTTGTCTCAGCTTGGCAGTTTCAGCAGCCCGCAAGTGTTCCGTAAAGCTTGCCTGGGCCTGCTCCTGGTGCAGTTTTATGTCTTTTTGTATTCGATAGTTGGTCGACATATCAACTCTCATGGCCGCACAAACCTTTCTAGATTCTATAAAAACAGCTCGCTCTTCCACCCAGATAAATAGTACACGAGGACCGTCAGCTTCTCAATCGGCGGCAGCAGCTGTTTTGACGGCTATATGGATTATAAACCTGTTGGGCATTTTTGAAATATTCATATAGCTACATATTTATTATACCGGATTTTTGAAGCTCAAACAATATCGTTTCAAATACCTGCCGGGAATCCTGCGCAGCATCGACTATTTTGATGCGGTCCGGATATAAGGCCTTTAGCTTTAAAAAGCCTTCTCGCACTCTTCTGTGAAAATCCAAGCCTTCCTCTTCCAGCCGGTCCTTTTTCCCAGAAATGCGCTTCAAGGACAGGGCCGGGTCGATGTCCAGGACGATTGTCAAGTCTGGCCAGGTATCCTTTAAAAACCAGCCGTTTATATCTGCCAGCCGCTCTATGCCCAAGCCCCGGGCCCATCCCTGATAGGCCAGGCTGGAATCCACGAATCGGTCGCACAAAATAATAAAGCCATCTTCCAGGGCGGGCTCTATCAGCTTTTTTACCAGCTGGGCGCGAGAAGCTGCATAGATGAGGGCTTCCGCCTCGGGCACGGGACTTTCCCCATCCAAGCTGAGCAAGACTTCTCTGAGCTTTTCCCCCAAGGCTGTGCCCCCCGGCTCACGGGTCACCAGTACCTTATACCCCTTAGACTTTAGATATTCGCTGATTTTTTTAACCTGGGTGGTCTTTCCCGCACCATCCGGCCCTTCGATGGTTATAAATTTTCCTTTCATGGGAAACTCCTCATTTTATATTTTTCAGGCAGCAGTGATGCTTTTTGATTCATCACTTGTTAGATAACGATAGTAAGTAAATCACAAAAGCGTAAGATTTTCAAAGGCTTTATTATTGCAGTCAAAAAATGATAGTAGCGCTTTTTATACCGTACCTATGCTTAAATAGATGATGGCAGAAAGCAATTTTTAATTTTTCGTCCTAGTTCTTGACGTGATTTTAAAAAAATCCGTTAAATATCCTCTGCCACTACCTGGACCAGGTCACCGCTGGTCACGCCGTGGCAGCGGCCTCCGGATTTTAAAAGCTCCCTCAGCATCTCAACATGTTCCCCTTCCACCAGCTCACCGGGCATGAGTAGCGGCACACCGGGAGGATAGGGCACCAGTGCTTCTTTTGCGATTCGCCCTACAGATTCATCCAGAGGCACGTACTCCCCAGTCGCATAAAAAGCGGCCTGCGGCTTTATTGCAGCTTTAGGCAGTTTGTCCGCCCAAATTATAGATTTTTCAAAGCTTCCTTTTGTTTTAAAAGTGGACAGTGCCTCCAGGAGCCTTTCTATATCATATTTTGTATTTGAAAAAGTCACTAGAAAATACACGTTGTATAAGTCCGCATATTCGGCGTAGATGTTGAAGCTTTTTCGGAGAAGCTCTTCCACTTCAAAGCCGGAATATCCTGCCACCGAAACATTGATCATTAGGCGCGACAGATCTATGTCGTATATGCCCCTTTTCCCCTTGACTTCTTCACCAACAGCATAAAAGGGAGTGGATTTGTTTACGTAGAGCCTTGCGGTTTCGGCCAGTTCCAGGGCCTTCTCGGTCAAGGCTTGTCCCTCCGCTTCCATTATAGCCCTGGCCAGGTCCAGGGACGCCATCAATACATATGAGGGGCTGGTAGATGTTACCATATTCAGAAAGGATTTTACTCGACCCCCGTTTATTCCGTCCCCCTTTACATGCAGCCAGGCAGTCTGGGTAAGGGAAGTCAGCATCTTGTGGGGGCTTTGAACCCATGCATCGGCAAATTCTCCCGCACTTTTAGGAAGGGCAGAACTAAAACCGAAGTGGGGGCCCTGGGCTTCATCAACGAGCAATTTGACATTATTTTTACGGACAATTTCTGAAATTGACTTGATATCCGGACAAAAGCCCTGGTATACGGGATTTGTCAGTAGCGCCGCCTTTACATTTGGCTTTTGCCCGACTTGCTCTGCCACAGCCTCAGCTGTCACCTGGGTGTAAACGCCAAGCTCCTCATGTCTCTCCGGCATCAGATAGACTGGTTCGGCGCCGGTCAAAACCAGGCCTGACAGCACGGATTTATGGCTGGCCCGGGAAATCAGGACCTCATCGCCGGGCTCAAGGCATGCTCCCATCATGGCAATGACGCCGGAGCTGGCGCCGTTGACCAGGAAAAACGATGCATCGGCACCGTAGAGCTCGGCAAGTTTTTGCTGTGCCAGCTTGATCGGTCCTTCCGGCTGCTGCAGGTCGTCAAGGCCGGGGATTTCCGTCACATCCCAGCTATAAAGGTTCTTTGCCAACTCCTCTGATGCAAAGCGAAACTTTCTTCCCTTATGGCCGGGCATGTGAAATCTCACGGAATCCTCTAAACCATATTGTTTAAGCGCCTCAACCAGGGGCATCTCTACGCTTCTTTTATTCATTTGATCTCCCTATATGTTTTACTTAATAAAATGCTAATCTCCACTGAATAAAAAAATTTTAGTAACTACTTAACCTTATTTTGAAAACAAAACTCTGGGAATTAACTAGACGCAGAATCTAATATAGCCTACTTTTTACGGATTAGTTAGGTAATGGCAGCGACTGAATTTACTCTAAAGGAGCGCCATTACCTAACAACT
>LFSJ01000194.1:11793-17966 GCA_001512695.1 Tepidanaerobacter sp. DTU063
ATGCTTTTAAATTGACAATAATAAAAACCACAAAAGGAGGCATCCTAATCCTGAGGTGATAGCCATGGACTTTCAATGTCCCCTTTGCAATGCATTAATCAATGTCGACGAAAACTGTCCTCGGTGCGGTAGCAAAATGGACGATTACGGTCCCGTTGAGGATTACTTCGCACCCTATAACCCCTATCTCGACAGGGATTTAGTTTCTATGGGCAAGCCAGACCACCAGTGCATACACCTGTTTGCTTGCCCGGATTGCGGCTATGACAGCCGCATGGTCATAAATCAAATCCCGGTCTAGTCTTCGGTGACCACCGCCATCGATGAAATAATGTCGTCCTTCTCCAGTTTGATAAGAGTCACACCACGAGTGTTGCGGCTCATCTTTGATATGTCGGAGGCCATCATGCGGATCATGATGCCCGATGCGGTGCAGAGCATGATTTCGTCATTTTCGCCGACCACCCTAAGGGACGCAACCGGACCTGTCTTATCGGTGACCTTTTGGAGTATGACGCCCTTGCCTCCGCGGCCCTGGGCTCTAAATTCCCTTTCATCTGTGCGCTTGCCAAAGCCCTGCTGCGTAACTACCAGCACGTCTTTTTCCGGAGTGATGATGTCCATTGACACCAGCTCGTCGCCTTCGCGCAAGGTTATACCCTTGACGCCATATGCGGTGCGGCCTACAGCGCTCACATCATTCACCGAGAACCTTATGCTCATGCCAAGCTTTGTGCCCAAAATTATCTCATCATTCTTATCTACGAGTCTTACACCGATTAATTCGTCATCCTCCCTCAAGGATATGGCGATAATACCGGTCTTCCGGCTGCTGTCGTATTCGGAAAGCAGCGTCTTTTTAACTGTGCCGTTTTTTGTAACAAAAATCAGATAGCGGGCTTCGTCAAAGCCCTTTATAGTAATCATTCCGTTTACTCGCTCTCCGGGCTTCAGGGGAATCAGGTTTACAATGGCCGTCCCTCGCGCAGTGCGGCTTGCTTCCGGTATCTCGTAGGCCTTTAACCTGTACACATTGCCCTGGTTTGTGAAAAACATCACCACGTGATGGGTGGTGCCGATAAATATGTGCTCCACGAAGTCTTCATCCCGGGTGGTGATACCCGTTACGCCACGTCCTCCCCGCCTTTGACTGCGATAGGCGGAAAGGGGCATCCGCTTAACATAGCCGTAATAGGTCTGGGTAATTACAATTTCCTCTTCAGCTATCAAATCCTCTATGTCCAAATCCGCTTCGTCGTAGCTTATTTGGGTCCTGCGCCCGTCCGCAAACTTGGACTTAATCTCCAGTATCTCTTCCCTGATGATGGAAAGGACCAATTTTTCATCCGACAGCACCTTTTTGTAATACTCTACTTTCTTCAAGAGCTCCTCATACTCTTCATCGATTTTCTCACGTTCCAATGCCGTAAGGCGCCTGAGCCTCATGTCGAGTATTACTTGGGCCTGCTTTTCGCTAAGGCCAAAAGCCTTTATCAGGGCATCTTTGGCCGTAGCATCATCTTTGGAAGCCCTGATAATTGCGATTACTTCATCGATGTTATCCAGGGCTATTTTTAATCCTTCTAAAATGTGGATCCGCTCTTCGGCCCTGGCTAAATCGAACCTGGTCCTTCTGACGATGACGTCCTTTTGATGCTCCAGGTAGTGGTAAATTATATCCCTCAGGTTTAACACCCGGGGCTTGTTATCTACTAGTGCCAGCATGATGGCACCGAAGGTGCTTTGCATCTGGGTGTGTTTATAGAGCTGATTTAATACTACACGGGCATTGGCATCCCGCTTTAAATCTATGACAACCCGGATTCCGCGGCGATCGCTTTCATCCCTGAGATCCGATATACCCTCTATCTTTTTATCCCTCACTAGCTCCGCTATCTTTTCCAGCATCCTGGCCTTGTTTACCATGTAGGGGACCTCTGTTACCACGATGCGCTGCCGGGAAGCATCTATGTTTTCGATTGTGGCCTTAGCCCTTACAACTATGGAACCCCTACCGGTCCTGTACATGTCCTTGATGCCGCTGTCCCCTTTTATTAAGCCACCGGTGGGAAAATCAGGGCCCTTGATTACCTTCATCAGATCATCGCAGCTAAGATCGGGATTGTCGATCATCATCACAACCCCGTCTATTACTTCGCCAAGGTTGTGGGGGGGAATATTTGTCGCCATTCCCACCGCAATTCCCGAGGAGCCGTTGACTAAAAGGTTGGGAAAACGTGCCGGGAGCACGCTGGGCTCTTTTTGAGATTCGTCAAAGTTCGGCACGAAATCTACCGTATCCTTGTTCAGGTCGGACAGCATTTCAAGGGCTATCCGGGTCATCCTGGCTTCCGTGTACCTCATGGCCGCCGGTGGGTCACCGTCAATGGAACCGAAGTTGCCGTGGCCGTCCACCAAGAGGTACCTGGTGGAAAAGTCCTGGGCCAGGCGCACCATGGCGTCGTATATTGCAGCATCGCCGTGGGGATGGTAATGGCCCATAACTTCTCCGACGATGGTGGCAGACTTTCTGTGAGGCTTATCGGGCGTTAAGGAGAGCTGGTGCATGGCGTACAGAATTCTCCTGTGAATCGGTTTAAAGCCGTCTCTCACATCCGGCAGGGCGCGACCGACAATGACGCTCATGGAATAATCTATATAGGATTTTTTCATCTCCTCTTCGATCTTAACAGGTATGATCTTTCCCGCTGCTTCTGCCATTTATCTCACTCCTATACATCCAGGTTTTGGACCTCTGCTGCATGCTGGAAAATAAATTCGCGGCGAGGTTCTACCTTATCTCCCATAAGTATTGTGAAGATCTCGTCAGCCTTTACGGCATCCTCCAGGCTGACCCTTAATATCGTCCGATTCTCGGGATTCATGGTGGTTTCCCATAGCTGTTCCGCTACCATCTCCCCAAGACCCTTAAAGCGCTTAACTTCCGCCTTATCCCGCCTGTCACCGAGCCCATTTATAATTTTCGTAAGTTCATTGTCATCGTAGGCATAGTAGTCCTTTTTGCCGAGGACAACCCGGTAAAGGGGCGGCTGTGCAATGTATACCTTGCCCGCTTCGATAAGGGGCTGCATGTATCTGTAAAAAAATGTAAGTAACAAGGTGCGTATGTGGGCGCCGTCCACGTCAGCATCAGCCATCAGAATTATCTTGTGGTACCTTAGTTTTTCCATGTCAAATTCTTCGCCGATGCCGGTACCGATGGCCGTGATGATGGCCCTGATCTCTTCGCTGTTTAAGATCTTGTCCATCCTTGCTTTTTCAACATTTAAGATTTTACCCTTCAGGGGCAGTATCGCCTGTATCCTCGGGTCCCTGCCCTGTTTTGCGGAGCCGCCGGCAGAATCTCCCTCCACCAAGAACAGCTCGCACAGCCTCGGGTCCCGTTCGCTGCAGTCGGCCAGTTTGCCGGGCAGGGTGGACCGCTCCAGGACGTTTTTCCGGCGGGTAAGTTCCCTTGCTTTCCGGGCCGCCTCCCTCGCCCTTGAGGCACTGATGGCCTTTTCCGCAATGGCCCTGGCAGTGCTTGGATTTTCCTCCAAAAATCTTGACAGACCTTCTCCAACTATGGAATCCACCAAACCACGCATCTCGCTGTTGCCCAGCTTGGTCTTGGTTTGGCCTTCGAACTGGGGATTTTCAAGCTTTACGCTTATTACCGCAGTAAGCCCTTCCCTGACGTCCTCTCCCGCAAGGTTGGGATCGCTCTCCTTTAAAAGGTTCATCTTGCGAATATAATCATTGAAGGTCCGGGTTAAGGCGGTCCTGAATCCCACCAGGTGCGTGCCGCCCTCCTCCGTGTTGATATTGTTGGCAAAGGATAGGACTTTTTCGATATATGTATCGTTGTACTGAAGGGCAACTTCCACTTCCATATTGTCCCGCTTGCCGCTCATGTAAATGGGGTTATCGTGAAGGACGCCTTTGTTTCGGTTTAGGTACTCGACAAAGGACACAATTCCCCCTTCATAGTGAAACAGGCTGCTTTCCCCGGTCCGCTCATCATTAAGCTTTATCCTTATTCCCTTGTTCAGAAAAGCCTGTTCCCTCAGGCGCTTTGTTAAAATATCCGATGAAAAGGTGATGTCTTCAAACACCTCGTTGTCAGGCAAAAAAGTAATTTTGGTGCCGGTATCTACAGCATCGCCTATTCGCTTTACTTCGGATACGGGCTTGCCCCGCTTGTATTTTTGATAGAAAATACCGCCATCCCGCTTAACCTCAACTTCCATCCAGCGGGACAGGGCATTGACTACGGATACGCCCACACCGTGCAGACCTCCTGACACCTTGTAGCCGCCGCCGTGAAATTTGCCGCCGGCGTGCAGCATAGTGAGGGCTACTTCTAAGGCGGATTTACCGATCTTGGGATGGGTTTTTACGGGTATGCCGCGGCCATCATCTATGACGGTTATGGAATTGTCCTTGTTTATGGTAACCTCTATATTTTTGCAGTACCCAGCCATTGCTTCATCGATGCTGTTGTCGACTACCTCGTAGACCAGGTGATGCAAGCCCCGGCTGTCGGTGGAGCCGATGTACATGCTGGGACGCAGCCTTACATGCTCAATTCCCTCCAGGACTTCTATTTCATTTTCATCGTAGACATGCTTGTTCTCCAAACTTACAACCTCCACAACTAACTATTTGAGATTCTTTACAAAGTTTGCTCTCTTTAAAAGGGTGACTGATGAGATAGGTGAATATACTATTCTCTTATCAAGCACTATGGCACTTTTTTTGTCTTTTGGGTTCTGTCCCATTTCATCATCCGATACAAATCCCTCTTCTTTAGCTATTTGCACAAATTCCAGAGTAGCTTTTGCACCAAGTGCACTTTTGTCCAAAATCATGATCACGTCTTTAGTCAGAACTACCTGATCACTGCCTATGTGTATGAACAAGGATTTCCCCTCTTTTCATTTTAAATTTTATATCTTTTATCATGAGCAGCTTGAATTTTTCCCTTAAATCCTCATCATCAATATCTTGGCATATATTATATACAAAATCCATAATTTTTTCAGGAATTTCATAGTTTATGTCTTTTTTTTCTCGAATATCTGCCTTTGCCTTTTTCGTGCCCTTTATGTCACATATCTGAAACTTGATATCCTTGATTATTGGACTCGGCAAATGGGAATTTATCTTGTCCATCAATTCCAGCTTTAACATGTAGAGTTCGTGCATCCATATATGATTTTTGACACCGATAAAGAGTATGCCGTTTCGAATGAAGGTGGGCCTTGAAATTTCGGCAATATTTTCTCCCACCATGTCCTCGTACTTCAAAAAGATCGTTATTTCATTGAGCCTTTTCTCAAGGCGGGTCCTGCTCAGGGTGTTTTGCAATATTTCGCCTACATTTTCCACAAACATCACCTCAGTGCACCGGCCTCTACCCGGTACAGAGCACTCTTGTTTAACAGCTTTTCAGGCAACATGTTTTTATCAGTTGTCGATATAAAGACCTGGTGGCCCTCCTCTTCTAAAAGCAGCTGCCTGCGATGGCTGTCCAGTTCGGACATCACATCATCCAGGAGTAAAATGGGATATTCCCCTCTTTCCGCATATAAGAGATTTCGCTGGGCAAATTTCAGGCATAATACCACCAACCTCTGCTGTCCTTGGGAACCGTAGTATTTCACGGATTTGCCATTAATAAAAAATTCTATGTCATCCCGATGGGGCCCTACAGTAGTGTAACTCCTTTGGATGTCAGCTTTGCGGTGCTCTAGAAGCTTTTTCTTAAAATCCTCTTTTATAAAATCCACATCTCCAACACGTATTTCGCTCTTATAGCTTATTTTTAAACTATCGGTTGCCCCGGTAAAATCCCGAAAAAAGTCTTCTGCCATTGACGCCAGCTGCTCCAGTACCTTTAGCCGCAGACCTATTAGCTGGGCTCCAAACTCCGACAACTGTTCATCCCAGGGATCCAAGGTCTTTGCAAGGTTCGGCTTTGACCTTATCGTCTTTAGGAGGGTATTGCGCTGGCTAAGCACCCGATGGTAGCCCTGCAGGTACCTGTAAAATGCTGGCCTTGCCTGGTATATCAAGTTATCTATAAATCTTCGGCGGCCCGCCGGCTGGCCCTTGACAATGTCAACATCATCAGGAGAAAAATAAACCGCACTTATGCCAGGTGAAAGTTC
>LFSJ01000194.1:17998-20494 GCA_001512695.1 Tepidanaerobacter sp. DTU063
ACTCCTGCCGCAGTGCTAAATATTCCCTTTACAAAGGCCAAGGGCCTTTCGTGCCGGATGAGTTCCTGCTCCCTGAATGCCCTGGCAGGCTTAAGCGTTGATAGGAAATAAATGGATTCTAATAAATTGCTTTTACCCTGGGCATTGTCTCCGTATAAGACGTTTATTCCGTTTTCAAACACTGCATCCAGCTCTGTAAAGTTTCTAAAATCGTACAGTCTTAAATTGGCAAGATACATACATTCTACCTCCGGGCAACGACATAACTTTTGCCCTCAAATTCAACAACATCGCTGATTTTTAACTTCCTGGACCTTCTAGTCTCAACTTCACCGTTTACTTTTACACTGCCCTGGGAAATGATGAGCTTTGCTTCGCCGCCGGTGGAGACGAGGCCTGCCCACTTTAAAAACTGGTCCAGGTGGATCGTTTCGGTATTTATGATAATCTCTTTCACATGTCATCACCCAGTCTTACCGGCAGTATGAGATTCTTGTGGTTTTCAGCTTCAACCGGTGTTATTATGCAGGGCCCGGTGCTGCCGGAAAAGCTCAGCTTGATCTTAGACGAATCTATGGTCCTCAAGGCGTCTATAAAAAACCTGGCGTTAAAGGCAATGATCAGCTCCTCACCTTCAGTGTTGCACAAAACCTTGTCCGAAATGCTGCCGAGCTCGGTGTCGGCTTTTACTTCAATGGTATTATTCTTTATGTCAAAAATGATTAAATTGTTCTTGTTGCCTTCCCTGGCAATGATGTTTGCCCTCTCTATTGCCCACTGCAGGCTCGTAGTATCAACTTCCACCACGGTATCGGGTGCTACATCCATGACCCTTGCATAGTCGATGAAATCTCCTTCTAATATCGCCGATGAAATCAATATGTTTTCCGTCTTAAACTCCACCCTGTTTTTATCCGCGTAAAGTTCAAAGTCCGCTTCATCATCATCTACAAAGATCCGGGATATTTCCATCATGGTGTTTGAAGGCACGATAACCTTGAAATCATTAGAAAATGAAGTCGCTTCCGGGTCCTGCTCCTCGTACCGCCAGGCCACCCTGTAGCCGTCCAGGGCCACCATATTCAGCACATTGTCCTTGTAGTCTATCAGTATACCCGTCAGCTGTGGCCTTGATGTGGTCTCATCGGCCCTTGCAAAAATTGTCTGCTTAATCATCTCTTTAAAGAGCCCTTGTTTTAAGACAATGCACTCCTGGCGATCGATTTTTGAAATTTCAGGAAAATCTTCAGCATCAAAGCAGGGTAGCTTCATGTTAAAGTCACCAGAAGATATGAGGGCGATATTTTCCTCAGTTTTGAATTCAACCATACCCTCGGGCATCTTTCTTACGATTTCGGATAAGATCTTCGAGCCTATTACGATGCTGCCATCCTCCTGTATGTCAATTATGTCGGTTTCGCCGCTTATCTTATAGTCTATCCCCATTTCCAGATTGTTTGCGTTAAGATGCAGCACATCATCTTCTATGTGAAACTTTATGCCCGAAAGTATTGAAACGGTGCTTTTTGAAGGTACGAATTTTTCTACAGTTGAAATCCCTGCAATAAGCTGGTCCTTGTTAATCAAAAATTTCATGATATACCTCCAAAAAAAATTATTGTTTTTAGGAATAAAAGTCTACTAATCCGAATATTATATTTTTTTAGTAGTAATAGTAGTAGTGGCTGTGGATATGTGGATAAATTATGTGAATAAGTATAAATTACGTCTTTTGACTGTGGACAACTTGTGGAAAATGGGTATAACTTTATTAACAGTACTAACAAAAGTTGTTAACAGTCGAAAATTGTCCACTTTTCATTAACAGTTTGTCCAAAGGATTTCCACAGTTTATCAACCGTAGAGGATTTTTTTCCTTAAGTTATCAATTAAGGAGGACAACTGGGAATCTTTATTGGCATCGTTTGCGATTTTATCCCTGGCATGTATTACTGTGGTGTGGTCACGGCCGCCAAATTCTTCACCAATTTTTGGAAGTGACAGGTCTGTGAGTTCGCAGCAAAGATACATTGCAACCTGCCTGGCAAAGGCCACATCCTTGGTCCGCTTTTTGGATTTAAATTCCTCCGGGCTGACGGAAAAATAACTTCCCACTTCTTCTATAATTTGTTGAGATGTGACTTGTTTTGGCTTTTCATCGGGCAAGATGTCCTTTAATACCTGTTCAGCAAGACTTAAATCGATAGGGCTGTCGGTCAGTGACGAATACGCGACTATGCGAATAAGGGCACCTTCGAGTTCCCGAATATTTGTTTCGATTTTTGTGGCAATAAAATTGATCACATCGCTGGGTACAACTAAATTTTCCATCATTGCCTTTTTCTGTAAAATAGCAATCCGGGTTTCAAAGTCCGGAGGCTGAATGTCGGTGATGAGGCCCCATTCGAAGCGGGATCTCAGTCGCTCTTCCAGGGTGGGAATTTCCTTGGGCGGACGGTCGCTGGAAATGACTATCTGTTTATTGGCGTCATGGAG
>LFSJ01000194.1:20552-21404 GCA_001512695.1 Tepidanaerobacter sp. DTU063
GAGTTGATGAGTTCATTTGTAAACCTTTCTGATGAAATATACAAAACCTTGCAGGAAGGGTCCTGCTCGAGTATGTAATGGCCTATGGCATGCATGAGATGAGTCTTTCCCAGACCTACACCTCCGTAGATAAAAAAAGGGTTGTATGCCTTTGCCGGCGATTGGGCTACAGCCAAAGATGCTGCGTGAGCGAAGCGATTGCTGTTCCCAACTACGAAGGTGTCAAAGGTGTATTTTAGATTTAAGCTAGGTTTTATGTCTTCCAATACCGATTTAACTTCTGGCTCATTTTCAAGCAGAACTGCGTCAGTCGGAACTGTCTCAGCATCAAATCCCTGTGGATTTATTTGAAGTAGTACGCTAATATTTTTCTTAAGCACCGAACTCAGTATATCCTTGATGAGATTTAGATAGCGTTTTTGTATGACTGACTGGGTAAAATCATTTGGGACTTCCACTATGGCAGTACCTTCTTCCAATGAGACCAGCCTGGCAGGTTTTAAAAAGGTGTTGAATGACACGTCGTTATTTAATTCATTGCTGAGAATCTTTAAGACATGCTGCCAGATTTGTAAAGGGTCAAGCGTCATAAAAAAACCTCCCCATAAGCGAAAAAAAAATAAAATAAGCCAATTTAATAATATCAGAATAAAAGCTTTCGTTCAATAAAGGAAAAATATTATTCCGTGAATATGTTTGGCGGTGAATTTCTTGACAGTAAATTGACTTATAAGTTATAATCTAAAATAGTCTAGTTGGGAAACAATACAAATATTTTTAATTTAGTGGTTGGAGGTGGACAGGGGTGAAAAGGACATATCAGCCAAAGCGCAGGTACAGAAAGCGGACTCA
>LFSJ01000194.1:21502-23743 GCA_001512695.1 Tepidanaerobacter sp. DTU063
ATATATACTCTTTCCCCTGGAGGATATCTATTGAACAAGTCTTTAAGATTAACAAAAAATTTAGAATTCATTCGAGTATACAAAACGGGAAGGCGTTTGACCAGCCCTTTTTTTACTATGTACATCAAAAAGAATGATCTAAAGGTCACCCGCTTAGGGGTTTCCGTCTCGAAGAAAGTAGGCAAAAGCGTCGTGAGGAACAAGATAAAGCGGCGCATTAAGGAAATTATCAGGACTAATTACGATCATATAAAACAAGGGTACGACATTGTAGTCTCCGTGAGGCCGCAGGCTGTCCAGCTTGATTTTAAGGGGATAGTCCGTGAAATCAAAGGCCTCATGAAAAGAGGGCGCATATATAGTGCTTAAAAAGTTTATAATTTTAATGATACTCTTTTACAAAAAATTTATTTCCCCTTTTAAACCGAAGAGCTGCAGGTTTTATCCTACGTGCTCCGATTATGCCCTGACGGCGATTGAAAGGTACGGGGTGGTAGTAGGTGGAATTAAGGCCTTAAAACGCATTTTTAAGTGCCATCCCTTTAATCCCGGAGGATACGACCCCGTTTAAATACATTTATGATAAAATTAAGGGGGATCGACCATGTCCTATCTTCAAGAACTCATGAAGCAGTTGATGGATTGGATTTTTGTGTATACCAACAATTACGGTGTAGCAATAATTTTACTGACGGTGCTAATAAAGATTCTTTTACTGCCCTTTAATTACATGCAGATTAATTCGGTAAAGAAGATGCAGGAAATAGCACCCGAGCAGAAAAAGCTCCAGCAAAAGTACAAGAACAATCCGGATAAGCTAAATGAGGAGTTAATGAAACTGTACAAGGAGAACAATATCAATCCCATGGGAGGATGCCTTCCGCTGCTGATTCAGTTCCCTTTTATCATTGCCCTTTTTAGAGTGTTTCAGACTTACGATTTCGGTGGTGCCGGATTTTTGTGGATAAAGGATCTGAGCTTGCCGGATAGTACGTACATATTGCCAATATTGGCTGCAGCAACGACCTATTGGCAGGCAAAATTATCTACTCCTTCCGGACCGGACAATCCAAATGCCACCATGAATATCGTGATGCCTCTCATGATAGGCTGGTTTGCCTTGAAATTTGCATCGGGTCTGGCATTGTACTGGGTTGTGAGTAACTTGGTGCAAATTGCACAGATGTTGTTGACACGACCACGAGCGCTTGCCAAGGATGGTGTTAAATGACATGAAGACTTTGGAAAAACAGGCCAAGACCGTAGAAGAAGCGGTCCAGATGGCCTTGGAGGAACTCGAGCTAAGGCCTGAGGATGTGGAAGTTGAGGTATTGGAAGAAGGCAGTAGGGGAATACTAGGTTTTTTGTCCAAAATGGCAAAGGTAAGGGTAACGGTAAAGCCGAAGCCCGATGAAGTTGCGAGCAAGTTTTTGGAGGGTTTACTGGAGTTTTTTGACAGCGATGCCAAAGTCGAATGCTCACTAAATGGCAATGTTTTGAGCATCGATATCACGGGCGAAAGGGCAGGAATACTTATAGGCAAACACGGAAACACTTTAGATGCCCTTCAATATTTAACTTCCCTGGTGGTCAACCGACATTCAAAGGAATTCATAAGGGTTCTGCTGGATGCGGAAAATTACAGGCAAAAGCGGGAAAAGACCCTGCAGCGACTGGCTATTAAGATGGCCGACAAGGTGAAGGAAAACAAGCGAAGCATAACCCTTGAACCCATGTATCCCAATGAGCGCCGCATTATACATACGGCTTTGCAAAAAGATCCCAGGGTTACAACAAAAAGTGTAGGCAAGGAACCCAACAGAAGGGTTGTCATATCTCTAAAGTAAGTACATTAAGTGGCCCCATTGCGTAAAGCTTGGGGCTTTTTAAAAGCGGTGATAAGGCATGAAGATATTAGAAAGTTCTGATACTATTGCTGCTATTTCTACTGCCATAGGCGAAGGTGGCATTGGAATAGTAAGGCTTTCGGGACCCGAGTCCTTTGATATTGCACGGCGAATATTCAAGCCAAGGCAAAAAGGTGTCAAAGATTATGAGGGCAGAAGACTGTACCTGGGCGACATAGTTGATTTCAATGATGAAATCGTAGACGAAGTCCTCGTTGCCTTTTTTAAGGCTCCCTACACATACACGAGAGAAGACATGGTGGAAATTAACTGCCACGGGGGCCTTGCGGCGCAAAAGAAGGTCCTGCGGCTAGTATTAGATGCAGGAGCGAGA
>LFSJ01000029.1 GCA_001512695.1 Tepidanaerobacter sp. DTU063
CCTAAAATGTTTGAACGGTTTGATACAGATTCAAAGGATTTATAAAAAAATGGTATTTGTGATATAATTTAAACGCAAAGAATTTTTTAATGAAGCAGTTGTTTAGGAGGAAGACGATGGACCTGAATGTAATTAGCAGTGATGTGTCTAAGGCGCTTGAGGAATTGTTTGGTATAGCACCGGTGAAGGCCGGTCAGATTCTTGTAGTTGGTTGCAGTACCAGCGAGATTGCCGGTGGAAGGATAGGAAAGTCTTCCAGCATGGAAGTGGCCGAGGCTGTAGTAAAAGGCATATATGATGTTATATCCAAGTATGGTGTGTATTTGGCGGCTCAATGTTGTGAGCATTTGAACCGGGCCTTGGTGGTTGAAGAGGAAGTTGCAGAAAAACACGACTTGGAGATCGTATCGGTAGTCCCGGTAATGAATGCGGGTGGTGCTTTTGCTGCTACTACCCGGGAACATATGAAGAACCCGGTAGTGGTAGAGCATATCAAGGGCCACTTTGGCCTTGATATCGGCGACACTTTAATCGGCATGCACATAAAGCATGTGGCAGTGCCGGTAAGGCTCAGCATCAACAAAATTGGACAGGCCCACCTGACGGCGGCTCGGTACCGACCCAAGCTAATAGGTGGTGCCCGGGCAGTTGTGATAGAGTCTTTTGAAAAAAACCGATGTTAAAGCTGTCAAAATCTTAGGGTGCGGTAAAATCCGCACCCTCATAATTTAACAGATATACTTTCTAAAGTTTGTCCGTTTTCTAGATTTACTAGTCTTATGTTTGAATCTTCAAGTATGGCCATTGATGCAATGCTATCCTTAGGAAGGGAGCATGAGCCAGGGTTTAAAAGGATAAGATCATCTTTTTTTTCCAGCTGTTTTACATGGGTGTGGCCTGTTACAAGCAGATTTACCTTCCATTTCCTGCAGAGCTCAATCAGCTCTTCTAGGCTGGCATCATGGCCATGGTTTACGAGTATTTTAAAATTCTCGATGTATAGCATAGCATAAGGTGCCTGGATGGGAACCGAGAGCAGTGCCTGGTCGATAGGTGCGTCACAGTTGCCTGCTGCAGCTACGAACGGAACATCTAAGGCATTTATGGCATTGGCCAGTTCCTGGGGCTTGTATCCTTCCGGTAAAGGATTTCTGGGACCGTGGTACAGTATATCTCCGGCGTGGACAATAAAGTCACAGGGGCCAGCAACTTCCATGGCCCTGTTGAAAGCGGTAATGCTTCCGTGGGTATCGCTTATAATCGCAATTTTCATGGTAAACACCTCCAACTTAAGAAATTCCCTTTGTGCATACAACTTTTATATTTCTTTGAGCCAGTTCATCTATAAAGCGGTCCGGGTCTACGGCAGCTTCCGGGGCGAATACTCCCTTTCGGGTGATTTCCCCTTTGCCCATCATTAAAGCGCCGATGGCCAGGGGCACACCCGTCAGGTTATCCATGTGGTCGGCTGCCTGGTACACCAGGTGCTGCTTCTTGCCCTGTAAATATCCCTTTATGTCTACTCGAATTCCCGACATGGGGACAGCAGGTCTTTGAATTTTTTCAAGGACGGGAAGCAATGCTTTTAGCATCTTCCCCAAGGCCTGTTTTTTGCCAGCGGTATTAGTTAAACCCAATCTGGCGACGGCTATGGCCAATTGGTTTAGGTAGCTTTCCTT
>LFSJ01000231.1 GCA_001512695.1 Tepidanaerobacter sp. DTU063
AAATTGTCTCACAATACCATCGGATTACGGCGCCAGCTTTTGCGCCTCCTCTGCCAAGGTAATACTATTGTTGATCTTCTCCGCCACTTCAGCTGTCAATATTTCATCATCTGTATGCCCTTGTCGCTTAAAATACCTGCCATCTGCATCTCCTTTACTGCCTCCCTGGCATAGGCACTGATTTCGGTACTGTCTGCGAAGGTGTTTTCTTCATATTTATGGTTTAGCTTAAGATTCATAGCTTTCGCAAAGTTGCTCATGATTACTGCTAACTCTTCACGGGTGATGGCTTGGTCCGGAGGAAACTTCTTATCACCGATTCCCTTTACAATGCCATTTTCGCTTGCCCACTCGATGTAGCCCATGTAGTAAGCATCATCTTTTACATCGGTATATCTCATTATTAGTCAGATATGCCATGTTCCTAATAATTCTAGTGCCTATTACAAAAGCCCTACTTAACTACTACTTTCTCCTCTATAAATTCTTTAAAGCTATCTACATCTTCCAAGGCTACTTCATTACCAATTGCTTACATAAAATAGAAAAAAGGCTGCTGCAAACGAACTATTTTGTTCGTTTGCAGCAGCCCCTTATTCTAAATGTTTAATGGAATTAATACTTGCTGTGAATTATGATAAAGTTTTGTAGCATGGTAGCTACTTCCGCCCTGGTGGCATATCCCTTGGGATCCAGTATGTTATTGCCCTTACCTTTCATTAATCCCGTCTTAACTGCGTAATCTATTGCTTCCTTAGCCCATGAGGATATGAGGTCAGAATCATCGAATTGCTGACTGGAACCATCAACTTGGCCAAGGAGATTATGAGCCTTGGCATAGTTGTATAGCATTACAGCAAGCTGTTCCCTTGTAATGCTGTCGGATGGAGCAAACCGCTGATTTCCCATCCCTGAGATAATCCCCAAGCTGTAGGCCCAATTTACACTGTCGAAGTAATAATCATTTTCTGAAACATCGTCGAACTCTGTTGCGTTTCTACTTGGTGCCACAGGCAATTCGGAATTGGATAGTCTGTGTAGTACCGTTACTAGCATAGCTCTTGTCATCGAAAGATTCGGGCTAAAGCTGTTATCAGCGGTGCCTCTGAACAGCTCACGGGCTGTGACGAATTTGACAGCATCCTCAAACCATCCGCTATTATCCTCAAAGCTCTTAAGGTTATTAATTAAACTTAATGTAGTGGATTCCCTGATAGCCCCCCAAACGAAGCCGTCGGAATAGAAGCTATAAGATAACATCCTGTCACCTTCGGCTAATACCCACTCTGGACCTAAGGGGGCCTTGGGTATTGCAACAACTATACTGTTGTTTTGGAGCTTGATAAGATCCTGATCAGCCCTGAGGCTAATACTGTATTGGTTGCCTACCCTCTGAACCTCCAGGCTCAAGTTTGTTTTGTTTATAGCGGCGAATTCTTGTAAACTATCGCTATCGAGGATTAGCTGTAAATCATCAGCTTCAATCCTGAGCTTAGTATTAGTTGAACTTAAACTATATAAGAAGCTAACAGGTAATTGATAGATATTTGCCTCGGATCCAATACTGTCAACCCTTATTACTATGGCATCAGAGGACTTGGTATCAATTGCTGAAAGCAGCTCAGCACAATTTTCATCACTTAGTTTATAGATTTTCTGATTGTTTGCTTTTTCTCCCTTTAACTTTATTTCTAAAGTTTTGTCAGCTTCATTATAGCTGAATCCTTCATCTGTTGGTGTCACTGGAGTTGTTTCAGAACCGGAGCCTGAACCAGAACCTGAGCTTCCACCTGAAGAGCTGATGATGTAATTAAAGGTTGCTACAGAGCTGTTCACATAGGAATCCTTCATTGCGACTGCCCTTAGTGTCGTGGTTTGGCTAATTCTAATTGGCTCAGTATATATGGGACTTGATATTGTAGGTATACTACCATCAAGGGTATATCTTATTGTAGCGCCAGCGGTTCGGCTAGATAAAGCTACAGTAATAGCTTTTGAGTAAGTCCCACTGGATATGCTGGCTTCGGGCTTTTCTGCTATGTCAATAGGTTCCTTTGCTATCCTATACTCATAGGTTACAACATCGCTGTCGTAAAAGCCTGTCTTTGATGCCAGGAGCTTGATGGTGGTCGATGCATTAATCTTCATGGGATCTTTCCATACTCTACTTAAAGTCGTGGGAGTTGTGCCATCGCTGGTATAGTATATGGTCCCGCCCGTCACTGTTGAGAAATCAAGCTCTATCGGCATAAAATAGGTGCCTGCCTCCTTACTTGCTACAGGAACGGGTAAGCTGCCTTTTTCTTTAACCACCAGTGACGCATCCTCATATGGAGCATCCATTCTAACACCCGAATAGCTCTGAACATTATCGCTTATGACAACCCTATAGGTTTCCTGAGTTACACCATCATCCTTAAACTCCCTGAAGCCGCCCGGATAAANNTCAACCAGCAGGCGAACTCTCTTTACAAAATACTCGGAACTGATGTAATCAGTTTGATATACATTTTCCTCCATATCCTTGTAAACCCTATCCTTAGTGCCTATTACCATCTCTGCTTCCTTCCATGGGATAGGATTGTTTCGGCTGTCGTAAATTGCTATATTGTTTGTTCCATGGGCCTCATCAAATATGCTTTCGAGCTGCATAAAGGAATCAAATTCAACTTCCAGGCCAAAATTGTCTAATGCCATATCCACAAGCTTTGGTGCCCGCTTGGAGATTAAGCCTATATTGACCTCTTCATGTATGGGAGGCACCTCCATAGATTTTGTATAGGAGGTCTTGTAATCTTCGTTTCCTACAAATTTAACCTTCCATGTTCCCATGGGGACGTCCCAACCATATTTTCCATCCCGGTCTGTTATATCCGGATTTATTTCGCCCCAGTCTTCGGCATCTGCCCAAATGACGAATGAATCGTCTGCCTTCGGATCGCCGATCAATGCATAAGCGGTTATCCCTTCCACTCTGTTGGAGTCTATGGCTTCGAATACATATCCGGATGGATCTATCTTCCAATCAGGATCCTTGATATCATCCTCTTTCCCCGGATATTTATCCTTTTCCCTGTATTCCTGGAGCTTGAGCTCATTTAGAATATCCCTCATTATGGCATCCCACCATATATCCAGTTCAGTACCTGTCTTCTTACTATAGATCATCGAACCTGAAGAGATAATATAGCTTAAGCCCTTTCCTACCAATCCTCCAAAGCCTGAACCGTAGCTGGCTCCGTTTAGGATAGTGCTCACGACATGGGAGTTTCGTCGTGCTCTTGCATATTCCCATATATCGTCCCAAATTCTATCTCGGATTGTCCAATCCTT
>LFSJ01000207.1:0-920 GCA_001512695.1 Tepidanaerobacter sp. DTU063
TCGATGATTTCATCAAAGTCCTTTTCGTGTAATTCGCCCGATGGCTGTAAATTACATATTTTACCTTCAACAGCCGTCAAATCAAAGTTGTACAAAATATCATAAGGTGTAATGATATGAGCATTTTTAATAAGTACTCTCATCTTGTACACCTCCTCAAAAATAGCACTTACTTCTAAATTCCTTTGCAATCTGACATTAAGAAAACTAAAGCCAGGTCTTATAAGGCAACCTGGCATTAAATTTCCGTGTATCTGTAATAAGTTTATAAGTTGGATGCAGCTTCTTCATCCATAATTATGGTCACATCTCGGTGGAGCTTTAGTAATGATGCAGGAAGCTCTGTGCTGATACAATCAGTATTTATAAGTTTTGCCATGATTTCTGCTTTNNCTTTTGCCGCTGGCCAGCAAAATTATTTTTTTGGCTTTCATTATGGACCCGATGCCCATAGTTATTGCCTTAGTTGGAACTTGATCTGGAGAATCGAAAAACCTGGAATTTGCTTTAATGGTATCCTCGGTTAAATTAGTCAAATGTGTCCCCACAATCAGCCTGTCGGAGGGTTCGTTAAAGCCTATGTGGCCGTTGACACCTATGCCCAGCAGTTGTAAGTCTATGCCGCCGAAACTTTCAATTTTGTTATCGTATTCCCTGCAATAGTTTTCTATGTCCGAGGCTCTGCCGTCGGGAATATGGATATTTTCTCTTTGTATATTTATGCTGTTAAAGAGATTTTCAAACATAAAGTAATTGTAGCTTTGGGAATCCTCAGGAGTTAAGCCGTAGTATTCGTCTAGGTTGAAGGATACCACTTGGGAAAAATCTAGACTTTCTTCCTTGTGCATCCGAATGAGTTCTTGGTAAGTGCCCATGGGCGTGCTTCCGGTAGCAAGGCCAAGGACCAAATTGGGTTTTTT
>LFSJ01000207.1:964-42986 GCA_001512695.1 Tepidanaerobacter sp. DTU063
ATTAGAGTCTTACACACATGATTATACCATTATGAAAAATTGTTGTATATATTTTATTCCAAGTGAATATAAAAATTTTAATAATTAGCTTCGCCTTCCCTTTTGATATCTTTTTTTGTCTTTTTGAAACATATAAAGCTATAGTACATAAAGTTTCAAGTTATTCAGGTATTCCGTAACTTGACATAATCTAATTGTCTATGTTAGATTGAAAAAAACAGACAGTACCAAATGTGGAAAGCTACATATAAAAGCACTTCAACTGCCACAGAGCCTTCGGGTAAAAATCATATGCAAAATATCAAAAAGAAAAGGGGGAGTTTTTTGGGCATACTTGCAAGAAAATTCACAGAAGTATCTTATTCAGTTTTGCCTATAACGGTTTTAGTTATTATTTTACATTTTACGTTGATTCCTATAGAAACTGAAATGCTCGCTAGATTCATAATAGGTGCTATATTGGTTATTATCGGCCTAGGAATTTTTTTGTTTGGCGCAGAAATCGGTATTGTCCCTATTGGAAACCTAATGGGGGAAACCATTGCAAAAACAAATAATTCATATCTCGTTGGTATATTAGGGTTTATTCTTGGGTTCTTAATCACCGTTGCTGAACCTGATTTGCAAATACTTGCCCGCCAGGTAAACATGGCATCTGGTGGGATTATATCTGATTTATTAATACTTATTGTAGTTTCAATTGGCGTAGGAATTATGGTTGGAATAGGGCTGCTGAGAATTCTGTATGAAAAGCCGCTGAACCGTCTGCTTACCCTTGTTTATTTTATTATTTTTTTATTAGGTATATTCACGTCACAGGAATTTTTAGCAATTTCCGTAGATGCTTCAGGTGCTACTACCGGAGCCATGACAACCCCTTTTATACTAGCTTTAGGTTACGGAGTTTCCCAATTGAAAGGTGGTAAGACATCCGAAGAGGACAGTTTCGGGATGGTCGGACTTGCCTCTGCCGGACCTATTTTTGCCGTTATGGCAATGAGTATAATCTCCGGTTTAAAAGACATAGCGGGTACGGCTGAAGCATTTGTGCCCAATACCGGAATACTGCAGCCGTATTTTCATGCATTCCCCAAATTTCTAAAGGAATCCCTGCTGACCTTATTTCCGCTGTTTGTCCTGTTTATGGTATTTGATAAAGCTAAGTTTAAGTTAAACAAGAAACATAAACATGCAGTATTAAAAGGGCTATTATATACATTTATCGGCCTTACTCTTTTCTTAGTCGGTGTCAATGCTGGATTCATGGAAGTTGGAAGGGTAATGGGCCAAGGCATAGCAAAAGATTACTTTTGGTTGCTGCCGGTAATTGGCTTTTTCTTGGGCATGGTGGTAGTGTTAGCTGAACCGGCAGTCTATGTGTTAACCGAGCAAGTTGAGGATGTTACAGCCGGCCATATAAAAAAGAAGGCTATATTGGCCACTTTGTCAATTGGAATTGCTTTTGCAGTTGTGTTTTCAATGATGAGAATCATGATACCAAGTTTGAAGCTGTGGCATTTTTTGTTGCCTGGATTTGCATTCGCCGCCTTTTTATCTTACAGGGTGCCGCCAATTTTTGTCGGTATTGCTTATGATTCAGGAGGTGTGGCATCTGGCCCCATGACTGCTACATTTGTTTTGGCCTTTGCTCAAGGTGCTGCCAATGCAATCCCGACGGCAAACGTTATGGTGGATGGTTTTGGTGTCATTGCTATGGTAGCTATGATGCCGCTTGTAGCTATACAAATACTGGGCCTCATATATAAAATGAAGGCTGGAGAAGATGGTCAAAGTCAATCATACGAGGAGGCGCAATCATCATGAGCCCAACGGGCAAAAATCTTGTTTTGTTTTGTTGTATAGTCGACTGTGGCAAAGGAAGTAAAGTATTAAAAATAGCAAAGAAAGTTGGAGCTGTAGGCGGAGTTGTTTTTCTTGGAAAGGGTACGGTCAGAGATGAATTGCTTAAGTTTTTAGGCATCTTGGATGTCAGAAGGGAAATATTTTTATCAGTTATTGATGAAGAACTGGAAGATGCATTATATAATGAAATGAATAAAAAGCTCGGGCTAAATAAGCCCAAGCACGGGATTGCATTTTCCATACCATTAAAGAGTCTTGTAAAAATCGATGAAAGAGAGTATAAATCCAAAACCGAGGTGAAAGGTGTGGCCAAAGTGAGTTATGAAGCCATATTTGTCATTGTAGATAAAGGGTCTTTAGATGATGTAATAGATGCTGCGGAAGCAGCAGGCTCCACAGGAGGCACCGTGATTCACGGCAGGGGTTTAGGAAACCATGAAAAAGCCAGGTTGTTTAATATCGAAATCGAGCCTGAAAAAGATATAGTATTGATACTGTCAAAAGTTGATAAAACTGAAGATATTGTCAATGCCATTAGGGAGAAATTGAATATCGATCATCCCGGTACAGGCATTATTTTTGTACTTGATGTAAAAAGGACCGTAGGGTTATATGAGGATAATTAATTACCTATTCATTTCACTGTCAGTTCCAGTTTTTTTATGACTTGCAATTAACTGCTCTATCTCTTTAAAATCACAGGCAGGCAGGTCCCCAGGCACCGTGTTTTTTAATGCCGCCATAGCATTGCCAAACTCTAGGGCCTTTTGAAGGCAGTTAAATTTCACTATGCCGAATAAGACTCCGGCAACGTATGCATCTCCACTGCCAATTCTGTCAACCACTTCGATATCAATATAAGGATCTTCTTTGTAAAATTTGCCCTCTAATGCATTGTATATCCTCGAGTCCCAGGTATGCTTAGTTGGGCTTTTTGCCTTTCTTTCGGTGGTTGCGATAATTTTTATTCCATAATCCCTTGCAAAACCCTTCATTATATCCTCTAGTGTGCCCGTCCTCTGAAGCATGCGCCGTGACGTTTCCTCAGAGACAAATAAAATATCCACGTCCGGGAAAATTGAAGTTATCACTTTTCTCGCCGTTTCCTCGTCCCACAAAGTTGCCCTGTAGTTCACATCAAGTGAAATTGCTGCTCCATGCTTTTTAAACTTTTTGATCATGTCAATAACCGTTTCCCTTACATTTACCCCTAATGCCAATGATATACCGCTTACATGAAAAATCTTGCTGGAGCTGTACACTGAAGAATCAATTTCATCTGCAGATATAGTCGTAAAGGATGAACCACTCCTGTCATAGACGACAGTTGGCTTTCTAGGAAAGGCCCCACCTTCAAAATAATATATTCCCAATCGCTTGCACTCAGATTGGTCATATATTACATAATCGTCACTTACACCGTGAAAGCGTATCTTGTTTTTGATAAATTTCCCTATCTCGTTGTCGGGCAGCTTCGTTATGATCCCAGTTCTAAGACCTAACATGGAGATACCCGATACCACGTTAAATTCCGAACCACCCGCCCTCTTTTCAAAGACTTCTCCCTGGGATATTCTTTCCTTATTAGGCGGAGAAAGGCGCAGCATAACCTCTCCAAATCCTATAACATCAAATTCCCTATTCCTGCACTCATTATTTATTATCATCTTTTGCCTCCTTATATTTGAATATTGTTGCCTTAATCGCTTTGACTTCAAACCTTATAGTCTGGAGCAATTGATACAATTCTTTTGTACCTTCCTTTTAGAAGTGCTAAATTATATTTTCGTTAATTGTTCCGGTTTCCCTTCTTTATATGAGGTAAAACAAGTAAATTATTCGAATTGCACATTTATCAGCTTTAACAATATAAATTTTTGCTGCTTCATACTTTTATCCACATATTTTTTTGCCGTTAGCACCTAAATGGCTGAACGTGAATAATATGTTAGCAGAAAAGCCTAGAGAATTAATTAAAAGGGGTGTTATAATGGCAGATTTAGAAAAGTTTATCAAGGACATGGAGAAAGCCAGCGAGAAACTCGCTGACATGCTTAATAAAAAGGAAGAGCCCATTCCCGAGGTGGATTCAGAGTTTTCCACAGAAGTAGAGGAACTTCAAGAAGGTCATGAGATTGCTGAAATTGATGAAGATAGCCGGGTCATAGTTAAAAATGCAGATGTGGCCGACTGTGGCTGTGATGAAACAGAGCAAAATCAAGCAACTCCTCAACCCTGTAATCGAATAGTGAGATTCAACTGCATAGAAAACATTCCTCGGGGATTGAGGTTGGATAGGGTTAGAGACTTTAGAGTAGTATATGACCCAACGGATTTAAAGGTATGCGTTGAAGAAGCTGAAATAAGCGTTACGCCGCCTCCCGGTTGTCCTGACCTGACCCTTAGCGTGTTTGCAGTTCGAGTTATAGGTTGCATACCGGTCAGCATCAGCGTACTGGCTTTTGAGGGTAGATGCGGCGTTAACCTTGTTCCAAGAAGAGATCGAGATGATAGAGTAGCATTATGCTGCCACACCACGGTTTGCGTTGATAATGTAATATGCTATAGGGGCACCAGGGAGCAAGCAGAATTTGCAGCAGCTGAAATTCGAAGGGAGCTGAGCTCTGGGAAACAATGCGGCGTAACCGTAAGCGAAACGGAAGATGAAGAAGCTGCGGCCCAATTCATAAAAGGCAGGAGAGACCCCTGTAATGCCGTTCCCCTGCTATTTGCCATAGGGCGCATCTTTAGAGTGCCCGTTGGGCAAGATAATGACGATCCAAAGATACTGGCGTTTTCCGGCGCCTTTAGGCTCCCCGCATGTCCAGAAGCAAATGCCGCAGGTTAAGAACAGATACTTTATTTATTATAAGCCTCCTATAATACGGAGGCTTTTTATATTAATAAATCCATGTTGAATATATAAGAAGCTAATCTTTCCATATGGTTTCATCAGCATCCCTGGATTTGCCTTAACTTGGCAAGATTCAATGAGTATGGTTGCCTTATTATGCCCTTTTCCGTTATAATTCCCGTTATGTTGGAGTTAGGAGTGACATCAAAGGCGGGATTGTAAACTTCAATACCCTCGGGGGCAATTCTAACACCGTTAATATGGGTAATTTCCATGCTATCCCTTTCTTCGATTACGATTTCTTCTCCACTTGCTATTTCAAAGTCAATGGTGGAAATAGGTGCTGCAATATAAAAAGGCACGTTAAAATCTTTGGCTATCTGTGACAGCATATATGTGCCTATCTTATTTGCAGTATCGCCGTTTGAGGCGACGCGGTCCGCTCCAACGATGATTAAATCGATTTTACCGTCACGAATCAGGACGGGGGCCACGCTGTCAGGTATAAGCGTAGCAGGAATCCCCTCCTGGACAAGCTCCCAGGCAGTAAGCTTTGCCCCTTGAAGCCTGGGTCTCGTCTCATCTACAAAAACCCTTATATTTTTTCCGGAATAATATGCTTCTCTGATGACGCCCAATGCAGTTCCGTAACCGACTGTAGCCAGTGCCCCCGTGTTGCAATGGGTTAAGATGGTGGCATTTTCAGGTACGATCTCATTACCGTGTCTCGCTATAGCTTTGTTGGTCTCCAGGTCTTCTTTCTCAATGGTATTGGCTTCGGCCAATAGAGCCTTGTAAATATCCACATTGGATTTTTCCTTATTCTCTTCTATAATCGCTTCCATGCGTTTGACAGCCCACATTAAATTTACGGCTGTTGGGCGAGAATTGCCAATTACATTGACGCTTTCTTTCATTTGTTCGAGAAACTCTTCTTTGGGAAGTTCTATAAATTCACTCGCTGCCAGGACCAACCCGTAAGCACCTGCTACACCAATGGCCGGCGCCCCACGGACTACCATATCCTTTATGGCAAATTCCACATCTCTATAATTTTGGCATTCAAATATTGAAAACAGCTTCGGCAATTTTCGCTGGTCGAGCAAGCAAAGTTTCCCATCCTTGAATTCTATGGTATTGATGGATGCCAAATCAAACAACCTCCTAGAAATGATCTACCTATATCATAATATTTCCATTGTCCTGATGTTTTTTCCTGCTTGTATAGTAATGCAGTATATAAAAAAAGCTGTTGCCCGTTAACATTTTTTCGTGCAACAGCTCTTGATTTTCAAAGATACACCTAATAATATAACAATTTAGTTTGATGCTAAACTGGCACTTGGCTCTTTTTTGATTTTCTGTATATTAATGTTGAAATAAATACATGCGGCTATTGCTGCGATTATTCCCACCGGGTAGGAAATGCTAGTAGGCAGTTTAAAGCCCTCCTGGGCCTGTAAAATATAAGTAACACTTACGGCAGTCATGAAAGTTGCCGGAAGAGATGCAATCAAATGATTTTTATTGTGTTTTACAAGGTAGGAAGCTCCCATCCACAGTACCATCATGGCCAGTGTCTGAATCTTTTAGTTTGTCTTCCAGAACACAAAGGCAGTAATGGGTTTCAAATACTCCCTGGTTTGACATCACTTTGCTCCCTTTTTCCACAGCTTCAAAATAGCTATATCCGAAGGGTTTAACAGGCAAATCCTGTTGTTTTTCCAAATGGGAGTTTTTATGTTATGGGATTTGCCTATGGTTTCTATATAATCCATGAGTTTCTGTATTTAGATTATCTCTTGTCGCAATTATGTCAATTAATATACAAACGGGTTTTTACCTACATTTTCTGGTTCGAATTTAGGATTTTAAGTTCATGTTTTATTTATCCTAATGTAAGAAAAAAGACCCGCGAATGAAAGATTCGCGAGTCTTTATTGGTCCCTTTATTAATACATCATATCTCCGCCGCCGGGCATTCCAGGTGTGTTTTTCTCTTTTTCAGGAATATCGCTAACGACAGCTTCTGTAGTAAGAACCATTGATGCAATGCTGGCAGCGTTTTGGAGTGTAGATCTGGTTACTTTAGTAGGATCGACGATACCTTTGGCAATCATATCGCCGTATTCACCGCGGCGTGCGTCAAAGCCTACGCCCTTGTCGCTTTCCTTTACCTTTTCTACGATTATTGAGCCTTCGTATCCTGCGTTTTCAGCAATTTGTTTTACTGGTTCTTCTAGCGCTTTTCTAACTATATTGACGCCGATTAATTCGTCGCCTTCAGTGTTAATTTTGTCAAGAGCAGGTATGGCATCGATAAATGCTGTTCCACCGCCGGGAACAATGCCTTCTTCTACTGCTGCCCTTGTAGCAGACAGAGCATCCTCTATGCGGTTTTTCTTATCTTTAAGTTCGGTTTCGGTGGCTGCGCCAACCTGAATTACGGCAACGCCTCCGGCCAATTTTGCAAGGCGCTCTTGTAGTTTTTCCCTATCAAAATCTGAAGTGGTTTCTTCAATTTGAGCCTTGATGGAATTGATGCGCTTCTTGATGTTTTCAGGGTCTCCTGCGCCATCCACGATTGTGGTGTTTTCCTTGTCTACCCGTACTTGCCTTGCCTGACCCAGCATGCTTACATCGATGTTCTTGATATCAATACCGAGGTCTTCGGAAATTACCTGACCACCGGTTAATATGGCGATGTCTTCCAACATGGCTTTTCTTCTGTCACCAAATCCCGGAGCCTTTACTGCAACACAGGTCAAGGTTCCGCGCAGTTTGTTGACTACCAGCGTGGCTAGTGCTTCACCTTCAACATCTTCGGCAATTATCAGGAGTTTTTTGCCCTGCTGGACGATTTTTTCTAGGATGGGGAGCAAGTCTTGAACATTAGAAAGTTTTTTGTCAGTTATCAAGATATAGGGTTCATCCAGAACCGCTTCCATTTTTTCAGCATCTGTAACCATGTAGGGAGATATGTATCCCCTATCAAATTCCATACCTTCAACAACTTCCAAGGTGGTGCCGATGCCCTTGGATTCTTCGACGGTTATTACTCCATCTTTGCCTACCTTTTCCATTGCTTCTGCAATCAGTTCGCCGATTTCTTCATCGTCTGCAGATATGGAAGCTACCTGTGCGATTGCCTCTTTAGTCTCGACAGGTTTGCTAAAGGTCTTTAGCTCTTCTACAACAGCTTTTACAGCCTTTTCTATGCCTTTTTTCATAACCATGGGGTTTGTTCCTGCGACTACATTTTTCATTCCCTCATGGATAATGGCCTGAGCCAGCAATGTAGCTGTAGTCGTTCCATCTCCGGCTACGTCCTGGGTCTTTGTAGCTACTTCTTTGATAAGTTGTGCTCCCATATTTTCAAAGGGCTCTTCCAATTCGATATCCCTTGCTATGGTGACACCGTCATTAGTAATTGTAGGAGTTCCAAATTTTTTATCTAGGACTACATTGCGTCCCTTCGGGCCTAAAGTTACCTTAACGGTGTCAGCTAATTTATCTATGCCTTTTAATAAAGCTCTACGTGCTTCTTCATTAAACTTTATCTGTTTTGCCATTAAAAATTCCCTCCTCGCAATTCTATTCTATTATTGCTAAAACGTCACTTTGTCTTAAAATCAAATACTCCTCATCATCAATCTTTACTTCCGTGCCTGCATACTTTGAGAAGATGATCTTATCGCCAACTTTGACTTCCAAAGGAACTTTTTTGCCGTCAACAATTTCGCCAGAGCCAACTGCTAATACTTCACCTTTTTGGGGTTTTTCCTTGGCGGTATCCGGTAAAACTATACCTCCCTTTGTCTTCTCCTCTTTTTCCAGAACTTTGATGACAATTCGGTCACCTAATGGCTTGATGTTCATTGTAACCCTCCTTTTTAAATTGTCGCTTAAGTATTTTAAATTAACGGCTAAGCAAAAAAACAAAAAGTTATGTATTAGTTGGCATATTTGTTAGCACTCTCGTCGGGTGAGTGCTAATTTCATTTAATATAATATATAATGCACATGTTAAAATCAATTTCCCTTATTCTCCTTAAATATGGAATAAATCACATTTTTGCCCTTTTTTCTGCTCAATACTGTATGTATCTCGATTTTTTAAACTCTATTATTCCTCTACTTTCATATTTTTTCCCGGGAATACAAAATTATGCATCTTTTATGCAAAATTATTTATAAAATCTCTTCTCAACTAGTGACATTTTGTGAAAATTAGATTATAATAGGATAAAAATCAAATGCGTATTCCAGTGGAAGTGTACCTAGGGTTCCGGCTTTCGAGCGTCTGGTCCAAGCGGTACAGCTAGATAGCTTTCTAGTACACCGTGAGTATAAAAGACTCCAGCGGCAGGTTCCACTTGTGGCATTGTCATAAGTGAACTGCTGTTTTTTATACTTGGGGGTGATTATCAAAATTATTCGGATTTATAACTGTAATATTCACGAATTGAGTTTCTTGTCTGAAAAAAATATCACTTCATTTAACTTTACAATACGCTCAAAATTTTAAGGAGGTACTTTTATGTTCAGACTATCGAAATTTCTTACGGTATTTTGTGTAGTGGTGTTGACTTTGGCCTTGTTGGCTGGCTGTGGTGGTAAATCCGATACTAATGAAATTAAAATAGGAACAATCGGACCTCTTACCGGAGATGTTGCAACTTACGGCATTAGCACCAAGAACGGTGTAGAGATCGCTGTTGATCAGTTTAACGAAAATGGCGGAATCGACGGCAAGAAAGTAGTTTTGATTTCGGAAGACACGCGTGGCGATCAAACTGAAGCTGCAAATGCTGCTTCAAAACTCATCGAAAGGGATAAGGTAGTTGCCATTGTAGGCGGAGTTATCAGTGCAGAGACAATGACTGCCGGTCCAATCGCAAACGATGCCGGTGTTGTCATGATTTCATCATCTTCAACAGCTGCAGGTATCCCTGAAATAGGCGACTACATTTTCAGAAATTGTTTATCTGATGAAGTTCAAGCTGTTCAGCTTGCCGAATATGCTGCAAGCGAACTAGGTCTTAAAAGATTTGCTATTATGTTTACCAATAATGACTATGGTCTATCCTTAAGAAACGCTTTTGAGGCAAAAGCCAAGGAAATTGCAGAAGTTGTTGGAGTGGAAACTTACAATGATGGAGAAAAAGATTTTAGGGCTCAGCTCACCAAGCTAAAAGGAGCAAACCCTGACGCTTTATATATAGCCGGATATTACACTGAAGCAGCAAAAATAGCTCAGCAGGCAAAAGAACAAGGTTTGGATGTTCAATTATTAGGTGCAGACGGCTTTTTCTCTCCAACTCTAATTGAACTTGGTGAAGACGCTGTAGAAGATGCAGTATTCACTGCAGGATTTTTCCCAGACGACCCATCGGAGAATGCACAGAATTTTGTCAAGGCATATATGGAGAAGTTCAATGAAGAACCTGATATGTTTGCCGCCCAGGCATATGACGCTGCTATGATTCTGTTGAATGCGCTGAAAAACACCGGTGGCCAAGGCGGCGAGGCTCTCCAGCAAGAAATGATAAAGACTAAGGATTTCCCCGGTATTACCGGTGCCACTTCCTTTACCGAAGTCGGTGACGCAATAAAAGACGTAATTATACTGAAGGTAGAGAATGGCAAATTCGCAAAAATTCGTTAGAAATAAATTCTACTGTAACAGTCAATGGATAGATTTTTATCTATCCATTGGCTTTGCCTTTGGAAAGGAATGGAGCTAAATATGTTTTTTGAACAGTTACTAAACGGTCTAACATTGGGTAGCACATATTCTTTAATTGCACTAGGATACACCATGGTGTACGGAATACTAGAACTTATCAATTTTGCTCATAGTGAAATATACATGATAGGAGCTTTTTTAGGGCTCGTAATGGTTACTGTATACAAGCTGCCTTTTGCCTTGGCACTTCTCATAAGTATGGCAGGTTCCTGCCTTATAGGCATCACTATCGAAAAAGCTGCTTACAAACCTTTGAGAAAGTCTACCCGTATAGCGCCTCTTATCAGCGCTATCGGTGTTTCTATTTTCCTGCAAAATGCAGTCTTGATGTTGGCCGGTCCGCAAGCCAGGCCATTTAAGACGGGTTTGAATGTAAGTTCTTTAAGGATTGGCAGTTTGCGAATTTCTTCTCTTCAGCTTTTGATTTTGCTAGTATCGGTTGTTCTAATGATAGGGCTGCATTTTCTAATACAAAAAACCAAGCTTGGCCAGGCCATGCGGGCAACAGCCCAGGATAAAGAGGCAGCCCAACTGATGGGAATCAAGATTGACCAGGTCATCTCCTTTACTTTTGCCATCGGTTCGGCATTAGGTGGTGCCGCAGGAGTCCTGGTAGGAGTTTACTTTGATTCTGTAGACCCCATGATGGGATTTTTCCCGGGCTTAAAAGGCTTTGTGGCAGCAGTTTTGGGTGGAATCGGCAGCATTCCCGGTGCTATGCTGGGAGGGCTCCTTCTCGGACTTGCTGAAATGCTTGGAGCTGTTTATATGTCCCGTTACAAAGATGCTATAGCTTTTGCAGTACTGATATTTATTTTACTACTCAAGCCAACAGGGCTCTTGGGTCGTAAGATGCAAGAGAAAGTGTAGGTGATACGTTTTGAATTACTTTCTTCAGGTCTTGACAGTGATCATGATTAATTCTATACTAGCTGTAAGCCTTAATCTAGTAACAGGTTACACGGGACAGCTTTCTCTAGGTCATGCAACTTTTATGGGTATAGGAGCATATGCTGCAACTTTACTTACACTACAGCTCGGTTTCCCTTTCCTGGCCTCAATAATCTTAGGTGCCATTGTAGCTGCTATTTTTGGATTTGTAATAGGTGTCCCCACCTTGAGGCTGAAAGGTGATTACCTCGCTATAGCAACCCTCGGTTTTGGAGAAATCACAAAAAACATTCTTTTAAACTTGGAAATTACAGGGGGGCCAATGGGCCTTCGAGGTATACCTAAGGTAACAAACATTTATATAGCGACGACTGCACTCATTTTAGTGATATTTTCCTTAAACCGAATAATGAACTCCCGTGTAGGCAAATCTTTTATTGCTATACGCGAAGACGAACTCGCTGCTGAAGCAATGGGTATTAACACGGCAAAATTCAAAATTCTCGCATTTACTATAGGTGCTTTTTATGCCGGCATTGCAGGCGGTTTATATGCATTTTTATTTAGATATATAAATCCAAAAGATTTTAACTTTATGAATTCCATAGAAATACTGTGTATGGTTGTCTTGGGCGGCATGGGAAATACCTATGGGGCCATACTGGGTGCATTTATTATTACAGTTTTGCCTGAGCTGCTCCGGGTAGTTTCGCCGGTCATAGCTCAGTACCGTATGGTTCTCTACGGCTTACTACTGGTAATTATGATGATCGTGAAACCTCAAGGGATAATCAGCGGTTCATCCCTTTCAAATAAACTCAAACCTAAACTTTCTGAGAAGGGAGGGCAATGATATGAAGATATTAGAAGGCAGTAATCTTACTATGGTCTTTGGAGGTCTTTCAGCACTTAATTCTGTTGATATAACTATCAATGAGGGTGAGGTTCTAAGCGTCATCGGACCAAATGGTGCAGGCAAAACCACACTGTTTAATCTTTTAACCGGAGTTTATAGTCCCACAGAAGGCAAAATATGTTATAAGAAAAAAGACATAAGAAACTTAAAGCCCTATGAGATAACAAAAATGGGTATTGCCCGCACCTTCCAAAATATCAGGCTGTTTGCTGACATGACCGTCCTTGACAATGTTATAATAGGTCAGCACTGTCGCACTAAAACCGGTATTTTGGGTGCTATTTTAAAAACACCGGCAGTTCGAAAAGAAGAAGCTCAGGTCAAAGAAAAGGCTATGGATATATTAAAATTCGTCGGTCTAGATGATGTATACGATGAGAAGGCCAAAAACCTGCCATATGGTAAACAGCGGCGCTTGGAAATGGCTCGTGCCTTGGCTACCGACCCTGAACTCCTTTTGCTTGATGAACCTGCAGCTGGTATGAATCCCCAGGAAACCAACGACCTCATTGAGTTGATTGAAAAGCTCAACGACATGGGTAAAACCGTGCTTCTCATAGAACATGACATGAAGTTGGTAATGGGCATTTCCAAAAGGATAATGGTGCTCGATTACGGAAGAAAAATCGCAGATGGACCCCCGGATGAAGTAAAAAATGATGAAAAAGTTATTAGAGCTTATCTTGGCGAAGATGCTCTCAGGGAGGGCAGAGCATGTTAAAACTTGAAAATGTAGTAACTCACTATGGCAATATCCAGGCTCTAAAGGGGATATCCATCGAAGTAGCCCAGGGAGAAATAGTCACTATAATAGGAGCTAATGGTGCAGGAAAAACTACTACTTTGAAAACCATTTGCGGTCTCGTTCCTCCTACATCCGGTAAAATATTTTTTCAAGGTGAGGAAATAACTCATAAGACAACTTCTGACATTGTTGAATCAGGAATAGCAATGGTTCCGGAAGGCCGAAGGGTTTTCCCAAGAATGACGGTCCTTGAGAATCTTCAATTGGGAGCTTATCTAAACAACAACAAAGCAGAGGTCAAAAAGGACCTTGAAAAGGTTTTTAACTTTTTCCCCATTCTCAAAGACCGGACCAAGCAAATTGCTGGCACCCTTTCCGGCGGTGAGCAACAAATGCTGGCTATAGGTCGGGCACTGATGGCAAGACCTAAGCTACTGCTTCTGGACGAACCCTCCATGGGCCTTGCGCCTAAAATCGTGGCAAATATTTTTGACATCATCATGGACATAAATCAAACCGGAACCACGATTCTCCTGGTAGAGCAAAATGCTCGAATGGCATTGGCTATAGCCAACAAAGGCTTTGTCATTGAAACGGGCAAAATTGTTCTGCAGGACACTGCAGTTAACCTCTTAAACAACGAAGAAGTCAAAAAAGCTTATCTTGGCGATTAAAAAAGAGTATCGCAAAAACTGTCTCTCAGTTAGTTGCGATACTCTTTTAGCTTTTATAGGATCATACCTGGCAAACGAAACGTCCCCATGCCAGGTCCAGCTTTTTAAGTGGCCTCTTGTCTTGTGGCTGCACTTGTCTGCTGAGATTCGGATGGGAATAGTTCCGTTATCATTACTCCTATCCATATTAAGACGAAGCCAGAAATTGTCTTAAATGTCAAGGGTTCTCGCCAAAACAGGAAGGAAAAGATGCCGGCAAAGACCGATTCGGTGCACAGGATTACGGCGGCGTGGGTGGAACTGGTATACTTTTGGGCAACGTTCTGCACCGCAAAAGCACCGGCAGTGCAAAATACCGCACCGAATAATATGGCAGCCCAGTTTTCCAGACCCAAGTCGAAGTTTACGGGCTCATTTACTAAGCTCATGGCCATCGTGACTATTCCTGTCAAAAGTACCTGTATTGTGGCCATGTTGATTGGGTCAGCCTTTTTTACATAGTGTTCGGTGAAAGTAATCTGAAGTGCAAATGATATGGCGCACAAAAGGGTGAGTATATCCCCATAGGCAATGCTTAGATTGTCGCTGATGGAGATAATTCCTAAGCCGATAAAGGTAATTACCGCTCCAAGTATCTGACTGCTACCCGGAAATCTCTTTGTCAAAAGATATGCAAAAAAGGGCACCATTACCACATTGCTGCCAGTAATAAACCCCGACTTTGACGGGGTCGTGTAAACAAGGCCTACGGTCTGAGTTAAAAAGCCCAACATCATGAATGTGCCCACAACAAGGCCCGCTTTAATATCTTCTTTGTTTATGCTTTTTAGCCTCTTGTGAAAGACAATGGCCATTAACAAAGAGCTTAACAAGAATCTAAAGGCCAGATACATAATTGGCGAAATTGTCGATAATACATTTTTTTCTACTACAAAATTCAATCCCCAGCAAATAGCCACAAATAGTAGTGCTCCATCTGCAATCAAACTCTTCTTCAACTAGTTCACCTCTGTTGTCTTATACTGCTTTATTATACCATACCCGATAAATACTTCAATATTACCTCTCTTGCTATTGGCCCCGCCACGGCACCGCCTGATCCTGCATTTTCCACTACAACGGCTACGGCGATTTTGGGATCTTCCGCGGGGGCAAATCCGACAAACCAAGCGTGGGCCTGGCCATGGGGATTTTCCGCACTCCCGGTCTTGCCGGCGACTTCGACTCCCTTAATAGCTGCTGCTTTGCCAGTACCATTTCTTACCACATCTATCATTAATGCTTTTATCTTGTCAGCCACTTCAGGGCTTATCACCTGCGATTGACTTACCTTCGGCAGCGTATCCTTTACGGTCCCCAATGGGGAGACTATTTCTCGGGCAATATAGGGCGTGACTGTATTGCCGTTATTTGCTATAACAGCAGCCACTTGGGCCATTTGGATAGGCGTACATAAGAGCCTGCCCTGGCCGATAAAGGATTCTGCCATCTCCACATTGCCCCCGATAATGGGCGGCTTTGGAAAAGTGCTCTTGGCTATGGGTATATCACTTTTTGTTGCCCTGTTAAAGCCAAAAGCTTCAACCATGGATATCATTTTTTCCCGCTCTACACTCTGCCCTATTTGAATAAAAACCGTATTGCTGGAAAACCTAAAAGCCGTGGTCAAATCGTATTCCCCTGGCCATAAATGCTGGCCGTCCCTTATTATGCTTCCGTCAATCTTAATATAGCCCGGGGTATAAAATTTTTCAGTTTCAATTTCCGGGTTATAGCTCAGGGCTGCAGCCAATGTGATTATTTTAAAAACCGAACCCGGGGGATAAAGGCCTTGCGTAGCTCGGTTTATCAGGGGTTTGTTTTCATCTTCCGATAGATTATCCCAATTTTCCTTTACATTTGATGGGTCGTATCCGGGGGAACTTACTAAGGCCAATATTCTGCCTGTTTGCGGTTCTATTGCTGCCAAGGCCCCCTTCCGACCCTGAAATAAGTCATAGGCGGTTCTTTGCAAGTCCAAATCTATAGTCAGGTATACATCACTGCCTCGCTCACTTACTCCAAGTATCTTCTGCCTTAAAAGCGTCACGGGATCCTGCTCCGATACTCCCAGTAGTTCACCGTTGAAGACGCTTTCAAGACCTGCCCTACCGAGGACGGGGTCCGAATATCCTATGAGGGGGCCGAAAGCTTTGCCGCCACTGTAAATTCTCTTTTTGATGCCACCTTCATACCCCGTCTCTGCCAAAGGCCTCCCTTTACTGTCATAAATGGTTCCCCGCATGACCTTCGCTTCCTGTTCCCACAATCTGCGGTTATACGAGCTTTGTATGAGCCGCTCGCGTTCTACGGTGATGAAATGGGTTAAATAAACTACAAGTGAAATGAAGAGTAAGGTAAATACTATAAATATCAACTTGATGTTGCTCCTGAGCTTATTCATCGCTTTCACCGCCTGAAGCTCTCATCTTTATTCCGTTTAAAATCCCCAAAGAAATAAAGCTCATCACCATGGAGCTGCCGCCGTAACTCATGAAGGGCAGGGTAACTCCCGTCATCGGTATTAGCTTTATTACGCCACCGATAATGGTAAAGATTTGGATTCCGAAAAATACTGTTATGCTCAGAGCGGAAAGGCTTAAAAAACTATTATCTATGGTCAACGAAATCTTTATACCGCGATACACAAACAAAAAATATAACACGATTAGGGCACTTGCGCCTAAAAAGCCGAATTCCTCAAAAAAGGCAGAAAAGATAAAATCCGTCGTCACCGCCGGAATATAATCGGGATGACCAAGGCCAAGACCTGTACCAAAAAAACCTCCCTCTGCCATGGCAAACAGTGATTGTACGATTTGATAACCCTTACCCGGCACGTCCTCCCAGGGGTTAAGCCATGCTTTTGCCCTTACCCTAACGTGGCCAAAAAAGCGATATCCCAAAAATCCGGCCAAAACAGCACCGATAAGTCCAAAACCTGTCAGGTCCCAGCGTGAAGTCGCTGCAAAGATTATGATAAGAGCAGTGAAATAAAAGAGCATGGCCCCTCCTAAATCCCGTGCGAGCGCCAGCAAGCTTAATATAACGAGAATCTGGCCGAAAAATACAATTGGCCTTTCAATCTTAAAGCCCTTCAGGCTCTCCGCAAGAAAAAGGCTAAAAGTAATTTTGGCCAATTCCGAGGGTTGGAATAAAAAGTTTTCAAATGCCAGCCAGCTCTTTGAGCCGTACAGCTCCACTCCGAAAAGCAAGGGCGAAGCAAGTAAGGCTACAGTTGCGAGAAAAAAAATAAGGGAGCCTATATTTTTGTCAATCCAGCTTTTTGAGGCAAAGGAGCTTATAAAATACAACACAAATCCTATCCCAAACCAGGCAAGCTGCTTGACTGCAGACTCCGGCCTAATTCTATAAAGCATTATCAAGCCTAATTGAGATATGAAGCAGCATAAAATAAAAAGTGCCGGGTCCTGCTCGAGAAAAAGCTGATTGGACAGGAAGTGGCCTACAAACATGATAACGATGAATATTAAGCTTCCGTAAAGAGGTACGGGAGAAAACACGCCCTCTTTAAAAGAGAGGAGCAAAGATGCCAATATTCCTACTAAGGCGGCAATGGCAACATTCTTATTGTAAATTGCTTCCGTCCCTGGCTCCAACTGCTTCACCCCTTAAAAATACAAACTTTTTGGTGCCCAAGGTGATTTCATCATTTTCTCTTAGTCTCAAAGGTTTGGTAACTCTCTTGTCGTTCAAAAATGTGCCATTCGTGCTGTGCAAATCCTGAATTAATAGCTTTGAGCCCCTTTTATAAATTAAAGCATGCTTGCTGGAAATAAAAGGATCGTCGATGATTATATCTGCATCTTCCGCCCTGCCGATTGTATTTATTTCAAACAGAGGAAAGTTTTTGCCATCTTCGTCTTGTAAAACAAAGCCGGTCTCCTTAGGCTGGCTTTTTTCTCTTCGCAAATCTGCAATCATGATTTTTAAAAAATTGTATAAAAAGTAATATATTAAAAGAATAAAAACGTATCTTAAGGTTCGAGACAGGAGCTCAAACACAAAAACCACCTCTCGTATATTATACCACAAAAGGCCATTGGTAAACTATGGGAGGCTCTTGGCCTGAATCTTACAGTATAAAAACTTTTAAAAAATCTTATCATAAAATTAGATAGGAGGGACAAAGTCATGAAAAGAACACTAATAGCTTCAACCTTAGTTTTGTGCTTGATATTTGCTTTAAGTAGTTGTTCTATTAGCAAAAAACCAGCTCCAAAGCCTGCACCTCCTGCAAAAATGACCCCTACACCGCAAACTCCCACGCCTACCGACCCTACAACACCGATACCTGATAGGAAACCTGCAACCCCTGCCCATACTCAGGCATCTAAGCTAGCGCAGGCTGCAGAAGATGTTGAGGGAGTCAAAGCGGCTACAGTTGTTATAACCGGCTCAACGGTGCTGGTGGGTCTTGAGACCGAGCCGGGCATAGAAGATGAGAAAACAGAAGACATTAAAAAGCGGGTTATTGAAGCAATTAAAAAAGCGGATAACAGTATAAAGACCGTAAGTATTACCACCGATCCAAATCTCATAACACGCCTTAAGAAAATAGCCAAAGGCATCAAGGAAGGTAAACCCATTTCCAGCTTTACCGATGAATTGGCTGAAATCACCCGCCGCATGACACCAAAGACAAAGACAAATAAGTAAAATGAAAAGTCCTGTGAATGTCACAGGACCTTTTTTGTTGCAAGCTGCTCCCTTTTCATAAGTGCTCTCTCTAAAAGTTGGATTGAAAAGTTGTTCAACAACTTTGGATTTGCTAGGAGGCGGTGTAAGTTGTACTTTTTCAAACTGGAAATTAATTTATCAATTTCAGCCAAATTTCTTTCGCACAATACCCTTACCAGCAGCCCTTCAAATTTGAGTTTATTAGCGATTATGGCTCTCAAGTTTTTCTCATAATCCGTCCATCCTGACAAAATGGATTTAACGGCCTCTTTGGCGCTAACAATTGCCATATCAATGCCGCCACCGTGGAGCGGTGAAGTTAGACCTGCTGCATCCCCTACAAGGAGTATGTTGTCAAAGACTAATGCATCGGGTACCGCAGTTGGACATATGCCGCCGGTTTTCTTGAGCACTTTATATCCACTTATACCTTCTTCTTTTATTACCCTGTCAAGCCTATTCCAAAGTCTATCTTTTCTTGCCGAATAAAAATTTCCAACACCTACATTGGCGATATTTTTCGTCTTTGGGAAAATCCAGTAGTAGCCCCAGAAGTCTGGCAATAAGCCAACTTTCAGACAGTTAGCTATGTGTGAAAAATCGCCTTCCATGGTGTACTGGACCGTCTTGCCGGAGTTTTTTTTGTAATGGTCAGAAAAGCCATATGCCCTCGATGTAACTGAAGGGGCTCCGCTGGCATCAATTATAAAGTCATAGCCATTTTTTAGTTTGCCTAAATCTTCTGGCCTGACCTGTGAATTCTCACTTATCTTTACTCCTGAACTCACAGCCTCCTCTGCCAGTTTTCTTTGCCAGCTGGCTCTGTCGAGCATCCACAAATTCAGTTTGTCGGTGCTAAATTTGTATGTAGAAACTGCCTTTACTATGAGCTGTTCAACTTTATAAAGTATTCCAAATTGGGGTTTTCCAAGGACTTTCAGGGTATCGAAAAATCCCTCGGCACACCTGATATTTTCACCGATTTTACCCTTTTCATAAAGGGTCACATCAAAGCCATTTTTTGCAGCCTCGGCTGCTGCAAAAAGGCCTGCTGGACCTGCACCTATGACCAGGACTTTCGCCATACAATCACCTCAATAATTAAATGTTCAACCATCTATCTATGTTTTGCTTAATGGACAGAACACCCTCAAATATATCCCCTTTTTGACTTATGCGTTCGGGCATGTTCTTAATCGTAAAAATGTCTATAGTTACGCCTTGCTCAAGCTCTTCCCAGCTTATGGGACATGAAACGGGAGCCCCCTTTTTGGGTCTGGGACTGTACGGGGAAATAATAGTCTTGCCTTTAACATTTTGAAGGTAGTCAAGGTACAGTTTTCCCTCTCTCTTACTTACACTTCTTTCGGTAGTTGTTATATCAGGAAAGGTTTTCTCAATAGCAAGGCAAAATAGCTTTGCGAATTCCCTAGCCTGCTGGTAAGTATACTTGCAAGCGATGGGCAGGTAAACTTGTATGCCGGTGGAGCCGGAAGTCTTCGGGAAACTCACAAGGCCTTCCATTTCAAGCAAGTCCCTTAAAGCGAGGGCCACTTTCCGGACATCCTGAAAATCGGTATTTTCCATGGGGTCTAGGTCAAAGACAACATAATCCGGATTGTCCAGGGAAGATATCCTGGAAAGCCAGGGGTGAAGTTCTAGGGATGCTTGATTGGCAGCCCAGATTAAACTTTTAATATCGTTTATTACCACGTACTCGGTAATATTGCCTTCATCAGATTCAATTTTAACAGTCTTAAGCCACTCTGGAGCGTAATGGGGCACATTTTTTTGGTAAAAGGCCTTGCCGTAAATGCCGTCCGGGTACCTGGTAAAAACCATGGGCCTGTCCTTTAAATGGGGCAGGATCACATGGGCTATTTGGGCATAATATTTAATGAAATCGGCTTTTGTTATGTTGTCGTCGGGCCATAACACTTTAGACAGATTTGTGAGCTTCAGCTTTTCATCTTCCAGTAATATCTGGGGCAAATTATCACCTACGAATCATTATATAACAATTTGGTTATATGTAAAAGGCTTAATATGGAAACAGACGATCCGCCTTCCTTTCAAAACATTCTGCAGTAAACAGGAAATGAATTGATGCGCTTTTTGTGGAAAAAATACTTTAAGGGTGATTGTATGGTAGAGCCTTTTGTTCCTTTTATGCCTATGGAGCCAAAAACATGTCGGGAAGCCTTTGATGATAGAGATACCGGTTTCCAGGTAAAATGGGACGGCGTAAGAATATTGGCTCACATAAAAGATGGGCAGGTCCAGCTTTATAACCGAAAAAAACGCCTGAAGACTCGACAGTACCCAGAAATAGCCCAGGCCTTAAAATCTCTTTTTAATCAAGATATTATATTGGACGGCGAAATGGTTGCGTTAAAAGAGGGTAAGCCTAATTTCCCTGAGATAATAAGGCGGGATTTTGCTACAGATACCGGCACTATAAAGCATCTTGCAAAGCTCATTCCGGTGACATATGTGTTGTTTGACCTTGTGTTTTATCAGGACAAAGACCTTACTGCATGCTCCTTTAAATACCGGGATGAGCTTCTAAAATCCCTTATTATGTCAAAAGACCCCATTGTTGTAACTGATACTATCCACAATCATGGCACTAGACTGTTTTCCGTTGTCAAGGAAGCCCAGCTTGAGGGCATAGTTGCAAAAAAGCTGGATAGCCCTTACCGAATCGGCAAAAAAAGCCCGGATTGGCTCAAAATAAAAAATTTCAGGACGCTTGCTGCTCTTGTGGGAGGTTTTATCCATGAGGGCAGACAAGCCAGGTCGCTGCTACTGGGTGCTTACCAGGGCACGGAATTTGTGTATTTGGGAAGGGCAGGTAGCGGCCTGAGTCGGGAGATGGCCTCTTTGTTGTTTGAAAAACTAAACAAAATAAAAGTAAGCCATTGTCCCTTTACTGTGTCGCTTCAAATAAATAAAAAAGAGCAGATATCCTGGGTCAAGCCGAGTGTTGAAGTCATAGTGGAATACATGGAGTTTAGCGATGACGGCTTGCTTCGGCATCCCGTCATTAAAGAAGTTATTATTTAATCAAACTCCTCCGGCAACTTTTTCCTTTGTCTTGGCCCTGGCTTTGCCCTTTTGCTTCTTGGCCTTTTCAGCCAATTCCAAGCTCGCCTTTAATGCCTCCATTAAATCCACAACCTTTTCATCCCGAGGAGTTGGTATACTTATTTCTTCCCCTTCTACCTTTGCCTGAATTATTTCGATGAGTGCCTGTCTGTAATCATCGGTATACTTTTCCGGTTCAAAGCGGGTAGACAAGGATTCTACAAGCTGCAGGGCCATCTCTATTTCTCTTTCCTGGAGCTTGGCCTGCGGTTGTACCGGTACATCCTCCACATTCCTTACCTCATCCGGATAAAACATGGTTTCCATTACCAGGTGACCTTTACCGTAAGGCCTGATACAGGCTAGGCTCTGTTTTGAACGTATAACCACCTTGGCAATAGCTATCTTGCCTCCCTCTTCCATGGCCCTTCTGAGCAAGATGTACGCCTTTTGACCGGTTTCTTCCGGCCCTAAATAATATGATCTGTCGTAATATATGGGGTCAATATCCGCTAATTCCACAAAATCTATTATGTCAATCGTTCTTGTAGTTTCATCGGGAATACTTTCCAAGTCCTTATCTTCTATAATTACGTACCGCCCCTTTTCAAACTCATAGCCTCTTGCAATCTCGTCATCTTCAACCTTGCGATTACATGTCGTGCACACTTTTTCGTAATGAATGGGTGTCCCACATTCCCGGTGTATTTGTCGAAAACTTATCCTTTTATTCTCGGTTGCCGCATACATTTTTATTGGGACATTTATTAAGCCAAAACTGATAGAGCCCCGCCACATGGCACGCATCGTATCACCTCTGTGCTTTTGCATAATAGAGCTGCTATTTTATATTATTGGTAAATAGTCCATGAAATTATTATTATAACTTTATTTTTTGGGGGAAATATAATATTACCTGTTGATGACTAGCGAGGTACTCTTCTTTTAATGGTATCGATAGTTAGTTATCAACAGGTTTTGCTTTTATTATAGAATCTGTCTAAATTTGTGATATAATACTTCCAAAAGAATAGATTTGGGAGGAAAACGCTCGATGTCATGTCCAATGGATTTTAAAATAGGGATAATCGGCGGAGGTCAGCTGGGAAAAATGCTGGCCCAGGAGGCAAAAAAACTTAATTTACCGGTAACAGTTTTGGACCCTACTCCCCAGTGTCCTGCATACTCCCTTGTGGACAGGCAAATAGTAGCCGGATTTTACGATGAGGTCAAAATTCGCGAGCTTGTAACGAGCAGCGACATTACGACATTTGAAATTGAACATATAAGCACCAAGGTGCTTAAAGAGCTTCAGGCCATGGGACACAAAATACATCCTTCCCCTGAAGTTTTGGAAATAATACAGGACAAGGCCAAGCAAAAGCAAATGCTAGACAAAAACGGCATTCCTACCGCACGCTGGGCTCTTGTAGAAAGCGATATAGCCGAGGCAGCCCGAAAATTTGGCTTGCCGGCAGTCCAAAAGGCCTGCAAGGGCGGCTATGACGGCCGGGGCGTTTTTGTCATTCAAAATCCTGAAGATTTGAGTGATGCCCTGCAATGTGAGTCTTTCCTGGAAGAACTTATTCCCGTAGAAAAGGAACTGGCGGTGATGGTTGCCAGAAACATCAAAGGAGAAGTAAAATGCTATCCCGTAGTGGAAATGACCTTCAATCACAAGGCGAATATATGCGACGATACCATTGCTCCGGCCCGTGTTGAAGAATCAATAAAAAAAGAGGCCGAAGACCTGGCCATCAGATGTGTCAAGGCCTTAGACGGTGTGGGTATTTTTGGTGTAGAAATGTTTTTGACAAAGAACAATAGGGTACTGGTCAATGAAATAGCACCAAGGCCCCACAATTCAGGCCATTACACCATTGAAGCCTGTGTGACATCTCAATTTGAACAGCACTTAAGGGCCATCCTCGGTTTGCCCTTGGGCTCCACGGAACTCGTGATGCCTGCAGTCATGGTAAACCTGCTGGGAGCTGAGGGCTATCAAGGCAAGCCGTGTTTTGAAGGTATTGACGAGGTGCTGAGTATTCCGGGTGTCAGTGTACATATTTACGGAAAAAAAGAGACCAAGCCCTATAGGAAAATGGGCCATATTACTGTAGTTGATAAAAATATAGAGAATGCTTTGGAAAAGGCAGAGATAGTGAAGAAAACAATTAGAGTGGTTTCGGAGGGATAATATGAAAAAGGATAAGACTCTTGTGGGAATTATCATGGGCAGTGACTCTGACCTTCCCGTAATGCAGGAAGCAGCCAAGGTTTTAGAGGAATTTGACGTCAATTATGAAATAACCATAGTTTCTGCCCACAGAACCCCTGATAGAATGTTCGAATACGCCAAAACTGCCAAGTCAAGGGGCATCGAGGTAATTATAGCCGGAGCGGGCGGTGCCGCCCATCTGCCCGGAATGGTGGCGGCAATTACCCCTCTTCCAGTAATCGGGGTCCCGGTTAAAACTTCAAGTTTAAACGGCCTCGATTCGCTCCTTTCCATCGTCCAAATGCCTGGCGGTGTTCCTGTAGCTACGGTAGCCATAAACAATGCCAAAAACGCCGGCTTGCTTGCCCTTCAAATCCTGGGCATCAAGTACCCCGAAATTGGCGATAAAATACAACAATATAAAGACAATATGAAGGATGAGGTATTGGCTAAAGCCAAAAGGCTTGAGAGCACCGGATATCGAGATTATTCTAAATAAGGCCAGGAACCTGACAGAGGGACGTTTCGTTTGCCATGTTGCAATGTAATATAGCGGTACAGATAACGGCAATGGCTCTCTTTAAGCAAGGTCATTGTTATTCTCAAGCTTGTAACAAGCGGAACATGGGCAGCGTGAACGATAAGCTTTGGGCACTTGGCAAGATGCCAAATTGCCTGTGAACCCATGCGGAGTGAAGGACCAAGCTTTATAAAATAACAGGTCTTGATTTTTTTGAGAGACTGCCGTTATCTTCACCAGTGTATTACCAGCCAAACGAAACGTCCCCATGGCAGGTCGAGCCTTTGCCGTTATCTTCACCGGCGTATTGCCTGGAAACGAAACGTCCCCGTGCCGGGTGACAACCTGCCAAACGAAACGTCCCNNACGTCCCTGTGGCAGGTCTTTAGGCTACGGTGTCGTCTAATACCTTCCACTTGTTGCACCTGTCGCCCCAGCGGGCGATGACTTTGCCTTCCATCTTGATATTTACCACTTCGCAGTGGTTTGGACAGCCGCTGCATTCAAAGCTATCGGCTGTAAAGTTTATTTCAGAAAGACCAAACCCCTTAAAGCGCGTCTTGGAAACTTGAGCATCTTTTGCCAGTAGGGCAGCACCAATGGCCCCCATCACATCGTAGTGCTTTGGAATATATATCTCCTGGCCAAGGGCATTTTCGAAGGCGGCCTTCATGCCTGCATTTGCTGCCACTCCACCCTGGAATACTACGCGGGGTCTAATTTCCTTTCCCTTGGCAATGTTGTTAAGGTAGTTTCTTACCAAGGCCTCGCACAGGCCCCGTATTATATCTTCCGGCCTGTGACCCAATTGCTGCTTGTGCACCATGTCCGATTCGGCAAAAACGGCACACCGGCCTGCAATTCTGACTGGATTTTTTGACCTTAAGGCGTAGTTGCCGAATTCTTCAATGGGAATATTTAATCTATTGGCCTGTTGGTCCAGAAAGGAGCCTGTCCCGGCCGCACACACGGTGTTCATTGCGAAATCCGTAACCACACCGTCCCTAAGTACGATAATCTTGGAGTCCTGTCCGCCTATTTCGATGACCGTCTGCACATCGGGCACTTCCCGCAATGATGCAACTGCATGAGCTGTTATCTCATTTTTAATCACATCAGCACCGACAATGACACCGGCGAGGTTCCTTCCACTACCCGTAGCACCTACTCCCCGCACATCCCAATTGTTCTCATTTCTTGATGCCAGCATTTTGATGCCTTCCTGGACTGCCCTAATGGGATTGCCCTGTGTCCTTATGTATATGGATTCTATCACATTTTCACTTTCATCGATTAATACAAAATTGGTACTTACGGACCCTACATCAACACCCATGTAGTATGCCAATTAAGCCATCTCCTTTGCCATTTGTGGTTTCACGGTAAAAGACTTAGCTTTTCTGCGCTTTGATGTCAGCAAATCCACAAAAGCCTCCAAGCGGGTTCTAAGGCCTTCTTTTCCAGTCTGTTCGTCAAGACTTATGGTCAAAAAGCCAATGCCATGATCTCTACACACTTTTGGCAAAATACTCTTTGCCACAATTTCCGGTATGCAGGTAAAAGGAGAGAGCTGAATTACTCCATCGAAACCCATCTTAGCAAAGAGTATCGCATTGCCTACGGATTCACGGCCGTGGCCACCGCACATTTCCTTAAAATAGGGCGAAGCCGTCTTTTTTACATCCCGCTCGCCGGCCATGTGAAACAGGTCCATCACTGCATTGGATATGGTGTAATCCGATAGGAACATGGACCTTTCCACGTAAACCCCAAGGTCTCCCAGCATCTCTTCTATTTCCAAGTTTGAGGCAGGCTCAAGCAGGACGTAGATTTCTCCCACTATGCCGATTTTTATTGGGTCAAAATCCTTTTTTTCGATTTTATCATATAAGAGTTCGCATTCCCTCTCTATCTCCCTCAAGTCCTCGTATTTTTCTGCAGCCGCAATCATTTCCACACACTCTTTATAGGCTCTCGTTGCCGCACCTTTCTTTACTTCAAGAGAGCGCACTTTATGAGATAATTGCTCCACCTTATCAAGGAGCACCAATTGTCTCCAAGCAAAGCGAATAATTCTAACATAATCTCTAAAAGTAAGGGGTGCATTCACCAGTTTTTTTATGTTCTGCATCAAGTCTTTAAAGTGTCTTCCCGGTGGTTCTAATGTAATCATCTCAAATTCGTATCCCAGGTCTTTTAGTATCTTTTCCTGAAGTGTCGTATACAGACCTGCCCTGCAGGGGCCCACACCCCCGGATGACACCAAGGTATTTGCCCCGGCTTCAAGGACCTGAACAAAAGTGCCCAAAACAATTTTAAAGGGATAGCAGGCAAATTCCGGGGCGTACTTAGTCCCGTAGCTTATGGTCTCTTCCGTCGGCTTTGGAGGAAGTACCACTTCATTTCCAAAGGCCGTCAGTAAATTTTTAAAGGCTATGTATGATTTTCCCATATAAGGAAACGCGACTTTTCTCATGCCAATGCCGCCTCTTTCTTAGCTTTCTTGATTTTTAGCATATCGACAAATGCTTCGAGCCTTGTGTTTAAACCCTCCTGGCCAGTGTGTTCATCTATGGTAACCGTGAGAAATGGCATATTGTGCTTTTTCGCGTCAATCTCCATCAGTTTATCTACAATAAAATCCGGTCCGCAGCCGAATGCCGTCACGTGAATAATGCCATCCACTTTGCGATTCTCAAACAAACTGTAGGCAGCCCTTATCACTTCATTGCTGAAAGTCCAAAATAAGTTCTTTTTGAGTTTCCCCACTTGTTTTTCCTTTTCACCCTTTGAAATCATTTCTGGGGTGACGACATATACGCCCATGCTTATCAGTTTTTTGATAAGGTCAAGGCTCATGTAAGGGTCATACAAGATATAGGGGTATCCCAGCACGGCAAGCGATATGGGATTATTTTTCTTTTGGCCTACAATTCCCAAGGGAGGAATGCCTCCCTGTAAAAACTGATGAGTATAATTATTCAAACTATAGCACGCGTTCAAATAGGCATTATAAGCCCTGAAGAAGCCTTTCTTGAAGGTCATGGCCAACTTCATGCAAATCTTGAAAAGTTCAAACCTGCTTTTCTTTAAGTCAATCCTAACTTCCAGCATATTCTTAAACTGCGGTATTGAGCAAACAATCATATCGGGCAAGCCCAAGAATTTGGGACAAAACGTGGCTTCCCGATTAACACTTACGAGTCTGGGCACAAAGACATAATCAACGCGATTCATGAGGTTTCTCACATGGCCGTGAAAGAGTTTTAACGGAACACAAGCATCTGTTATGGTATCTTCAATACCCATATCCATTATTTCCTTGGTGCTTTCATCGGAAACCACCACTTCGATGCCCAACTTTTTAAAAAAAGTTTCGAAAAACGGATAGTACGCATAGTAAGACAAGGCTCTTGGGATGCCTACTTTCATCTCATCTCACCTCTCTAAGTCGCGGGCACAATTTATTTCCAAAAAAGTAAATAATTCCTCCACCTATATAAAAGGACGGAAAGTGTGGAGCTCACATTCCGCCCTATTTCTAAATTATCATCGTAGAATTACTTGTTCTGCAGATATTCGTGAATCGATTGAGCGGCCTTCTTGCCAGCCCCCATAGCTAAAATAACCGTCGCTGCACCGGTAACTATATCTCCCCCTGCCCATACTCCTTCCTTCGATGTCCTGCCGTCTTCATCCGTTTCTATATAACCGTACTTATTGAGCTTTATACCTTCTGTAGCCCTAATCAGCAGGGGATTGGGCCCGGTGCCTATTGCCATGATTACCGTATCCATTTCAATTTCAAATTCGGAACCTTCCATGGGAACGGGTCTGCGGCGGCCTGAAGCGTCAGGTTCACCCAGTTCCATGCGAATACATTCGATAGCCTTAACCCATCCATTATCATCACCGATTATTCGAACGGGGTTTGTTAAGAAGTTGAAGATGATTCCCTCTTCTTTGGCATGTTCAACTTCTTCTTTCCTTGCAGGCATTTCCTCTTCCGAGCGGCGGTAAATGATGTGAACCTCCTCGGCACCCATCCTAAGTGCCGAACGGGCAGCGTCCATTGCTACATTGCCTCCGCCAACCACTGCGACCTTTTTCCCAACCTTGACAGGAGTATCGGTTTCGGGGAAATTGTATGCTTTCATGAGGTTTATTCTCGTCAAGAATTCGTTAGCCGAATAAACTCCCAGGTAATTCTCCCCGGGAATATTTAAGAATTTCGGTAGGCCCGCACCCGTGCCTATAAACACTGCATCATAGCCTTCTTTTTCTAACAGGTCATCTATGGTTAAAACCTGGCCCATGACCATATTGGTCTTGACTTCAGCTCCCAGCTTCTCTATGAACTCCACTTCCTGCTTAACGATGGCCTTGGGAAGCCTAAATTCCGGAATACCATATATGAGTACTCCTCCCGGCTCATGAAAGGCTTCAAATACCGTAACTTCATAGCCCAACTTTGCTAGGTCCCCCGCACAGGTTAGGCCTGCCGGTCCGGAACCGATTATGGCAACTTTTTTACCTTTAGGGGATGGTTTTTCAGGGATTTTTACACCATTTTTTATCTCCCAATCGGCTGCAAAGCGCTCAAGCCGCCCTATACCTACCGGCTCACCCCTTCTGGCCAGCACGCATCTTTGCTCGCATTGTTCTTCCTGCGGACAAACTCGTCCACAGATGGCAGGCAAGTTGTTAGTTTCCTTAATAACTCTTATTGCACCTTCAAAATCCTCTTCAACGATGTGTTTGATGAAGCTTGGAATCTGAACGTGCACGGGACAACCTTCAATGCAGGTTGGTTTTTTACAATTTAAACAGCGCCTAGCTTCATTGATGGCGTCTTCTTTTGTATATCCCAGTGCTACTTCATTAAAGTTCCTGCTGCGTTCCTTGGGGTCTTGTGAAGGCATGGGCGTTTTTGTTTTGCTCCTGTTTATTGATGACATCTGCAAGAACCTCCTTCATGTTTTTCCAATGCTATTTGCTCTTCATCTCTGTAGGTTTGGAGCCGCTTTATGAGTTCATCAAAATCCACCTTGTGGCCATCAAAGGCAGGCCCATCTACGCAAGCAAACTTGGTCTCACCGCCTACGGTTACCCGGCAGCAGCCGCACATTCCCGTTCCGTCTACCATTATGGGATTAAGGCTCACCATGGTGGGAATCCCAAAAGGTCTTGTTATTTCTGAACCGATTTTCATTAGAATTGGCGGTCCTATAATAATGATTTCATCAAATTTTTCGCCTTGTTCCAAGAGTTCCTTCAGGACTACCGTGACAAAACCATGCCGACCTTTTGACCCATCATCGGTGCACACAAACATCCTGTCACTTACAGCCTCTATTTCATCTTCCATGAATAATAAATCAGCGCTTCTAGCTCCGATAATACTGGTAACCTCCACGCCCTTTTCTTTAAGATACTTGAGCTTCGGGTAAAGGGGGGCTATTCCCAAACCTCCGCCAATTCCCAGGACCTTTTTGTGGTTTGGAAAATCTACCGGCTCACCAAGGGGCCCTACGAAATCCGTCAGGTAGTCGCCGGCCTTAAGTGTTCCCAGCTCCTTGGTTGTTTTACCTACTTCCTGGAAAACTATAGTTATGGTGCCTTTTTGGGCGTCAAAATCTGCGATTGTAAGCGGAATCCTTTCACCGCCTTCTTTAATTCTGATAATAACAAACTGGCCGGGTTTAGCCTTTTTAGCTACTAGTGGCGCATCTATTACAAATTGTTTAATAGATGTCGCTAAATCTTTCCTGTCTAATATCTTGAACATGTTGAACCTCCTGTTTTTAATATTTTAGTAGCTTTCTTTAAAATAAATGTTTTTGGCAACAATATTTACTTTTAAGACATTTAATGCTGTCATGTATTCAATTACTTGGACCACCTTTTCCTGGACCTGCTTGAGGACATCTGGTACATAAACTCCATACAGTACCGTAAGTTCCAGTTTTAGAACCACACCGGTCGAATAGTTTTCAATATATACCCTTCCGCCAGGTCCGATGCCCGGTACCTGGCTTGCAGCATACAGTGCAATCTGACTTATGGTAGTATCATTAATTGTATATTTTCCCAAATAACTGTAGGTGGGTCTTACAACTGATTTTTCAGCCAGGATTTCCGTGGGTTTTCCCTTTCTCATTCGAAAGATCCTTAGCGGGTCCAAGAAAAATCCGGAAAAATCCTTTTTTATTTCAAGGGTTGGAACGGGAATCACATGCTTACCCTTGGCTTTCCGCGTCATCCTTGCTGTATTAATTTCATGCTCTGACGAAACATCTTCTATCCGAATAGTAACATCAGGTAAAGGTAAATCTAAAGCTTTGCATATAGCGCTTACCATAGAATCGGATGTGCCCAAAATAAGAAGGCTGTCTACCTTCATTTCAGAAAGCTTGTTCTTAACTTCTTCAGCATGGATAGGATCATGGAAAATAGCTCTCTTAATCGCGCCTAAGCGTGTTTTTTCCCGCTTTGCAGAATGACCTGCCAAGACTCTTGGTCCATGTATCAAAAGACCGTCATCTATAATAAAACTCGCGCCGTTTTGCTTTGCAATCAGCTGTGCTTTGTGGCTTTTACCGGTGCCACTCTTTCCTACGAGGGCCAGTGTCCGCACATCTGCACCTCCAGATGCTGTTTGTTCCATTATATCACTTTTTCGAAGATTTTTGTATACACGGCCCGGCTTTCACATTAAATATTGTAATTGTTCGTTAAAAATTTGTCAATTACAATGAAAATAACAGGCCCGTATTGGGCCTTTTCTAGTTTATTTAAACTTCACAGGATTGAAATTGTCCATCAGCGTATCCCAAAAGGATGGGGAGCTGTAGCCTAATCTCCACAATGCCACGCCTTTTAAACCTTTTCGAATTACCATCTTTGCTTTTATATCCACCGAATAGTCGCTTTCCATCCATATCTGATGAGTATTCCCGTATTCGTCCGTATACTTTCCGTAATACAGACCTGACTTTTCATCAAGTTCAAGCTGTAATCCGTACTGCCTGGAAAGCTCGTCTGCAAATTTCAAGTAAGTTGCACCATTGTTTTTCAAGATAACAGAACTTCTCCCTGAAGGCCCCCAATCATATCCGTAATATCCAATGCCAAGTACAACTTTTTCTGCCGGAATTCGAGCTATTGCATAGTCTACAACTTCTTCTACCCAGTCGATTCCCGACTGGGGACCGGGAGTGCCGGGGTTTTTGTCATATGCCATGAGGACTACAAAATCGCAGTTGCGTCCCAATGTCACGTAATCATAGCCCGGCCACCAATCTGCCTTTTCGGTCTTTACCGGCAGGGAGATGCTCAAACTCTTACCCCTCGCCTTTAACTCTTTGTAAAGGATGCTGGCAAATTCATTGTACTTATCTTTATCTGCTGCCTTCAAATACTCAAAGTCCAGATTTACGCCATCATAACCTTCCCTTTCCACGACTGTAAGTATTTGATTTGCGAGGCGCGCTCTTGATTCAGGACTGGCCAGTACCTTAGAGAGTCTTTCTGCTTCATTTTCAAATACAAGCATTTGAATTTCAACGCCCTTTTCCTTGGAGAGGTTTATTACATTTTCATAGCCTGAGGGCACACTTATATAGCGCTTATTGTCCCTGTCCGTCAGATCTCCGTTTTTATCAAGGCTGTACCACTTCACCGCAGTAGATGACATTTTGTCAAGGTTCTCTAAAAAATCCTGATAAGACTGGGAGTAGTAATATCCCATTATGTATTTTGAAGCTTTTTCACCGGTATTTATCAGCACGGTTCTCGACGCATTATCCCAGGAGACCATAGCGCCAAAGGCTTCACTGAAGAACCTGACAGGCACCAAGGTCCTGTCATTTTTAATAATAGGTGGCGTGTCTAGTTCTACTGCTGTTTCATTTACGTAAGCCGTTTTATCATCTATTTTAAGTATGACGGTTTTATCACCCTTATAAGCCGTAACGGTCCTGCTTTCTTGATTCCAATGTATTTCAGCACCCAGCTCCTCAGCAATTCTCCTAAAGGGGGCCAGTGTCCGATCATTTACTATAATAGGCGGCACATCAAAATCCAGGTACTTTTCATTAAACAATACCCTTACCGCAGCGGCTGCATTGCAAACAGGGGCAAATGCTGTGACCATTATCAAAAACGTCAAGATGCTTGCTAAAAATCTTCTAGTTCTCATTTCCCTCTCCCTCTAATTAATAATCTAAAATATAACTACATTCATTTATCACATGCACGGAAAAAAATGGGCCAAAGTCGCCCATTTCCCGGTATTAGTTTAGGTTAAATTTATTATAAGTTATCCGGCATTCCTATTCAACAAAAATCGGCAGATTTAATAAAAATGTAATATTTGAGGGAAAAATTTCAAGCAAGGAGTATTAATCCGGTCCACACAACTTCACCAGGCACAAATACTATCTCCATACCTACCTTTTTGCAGGTCGATAGGACATCTATGCCCATGGCTTCCATTGAAGGCCTGGCCCTTTCCCGATGCAGGCAGCTGGCATTAATATCTCTTTCAACGGGGCATTTATCGCACAGTTTGCAGTGACCACCAATCAAACCTGCGGCAAAGGGAAAGCCTAAGGCGAAGGCCTTCTTTTCTAATTTGTAAACGACCTCGTGCAGTTTCAATCCCCAACTATCGGTTTCCGGTTCCCAATTGTCATTATCTTTTATCGGTCCTTTGAGCTGCAATAAAAGTGCCAGATAATAGCGGTCGAGCACCCTTTTAAATTCATCAACGCTTAGTGTATGCGGCGGGCACATGAGTCGCTTTCCGTACTCTCTACAGCCTGAGTAGCTGCATTGGTACCTCACTCTCTCATCTACAACTATATCCCTCGTGTGAATTAGTTTGGAACTGATATCATATTCAAAAGATTCAGCAAATGCGTTAAGCTCTTTGGCCTTTTCAATCTCGAGCAATAAATCCATCGACATAGCTCCTTTCATAAAAATTTCCAATTACTTAAATATCATTATACCTTCCTCCCGCCTCATAGGGCAATAGCACAATTTCAAATAGGGCCTCATACAATATATTAGCTAAAAGGAAAGGAGATGGTTTAGTGGCCGAAAAAGCAACTGCACAACAGTTTTCCGGAAGGAGAAGATTTGGCTTCCTGTTCATTTTTCGCATATCACCCGGATTTTTTGTAGGTTTTATCCCCAGAAGATTTGCCATGGCCTCTTCCGGCTTTGCTCCCGACTTTGATTTCGGCAACGACTATGACTATGGCTACCACGATGACGATTGGTGCATTCAGCGCATAAATGAACAGGAATACATGTTTTTAAGAAGACTGGGCATTCCCGAAATGAGTGTCATGATGTAAAATACAAAGAGCATCGCAATTACTATCTAATTTGCGATGCTCTACTGTTTTCAAGATAAAAAATGGTGCGCCTGGAGGGAATCGAACCCCCGCAAAACCCGGCTCCGGAGGCCGGTGCTCTATCCCCTGAGCTACAGGCGCACACAATATAACTTCTATTAAAATGATAACTCATATTTGGCTCTAAGTCAATGTTTAGCTCCAATTCCCATCATCGTAAATGCGGTATTTAGAAAGGTCCACACTTTTCATGCTGTCTCCGCCGGTGGTCTTATACATATAATAGGCAATGCCCATTACTAAAGGTGTAAACCACTGGGTCAGCGTAACCAGGCCTATGCCCCAGTGAGGATTGATGTATTTTATGATGAACAGGGGATTTTCCCGTACGGTCTCTTCTATAAGGGCCCTCAGCAGCTGGTGGTACCAGATGAAAGACCAAAACTGGTAGCCCGTAGGGACACCTTTTCCTTGAAGGTAAAAATATCTAATAAGCAGTATTACTCCTATTGAAGACCCAACAAGCTGAGCTGGCCATCTTCCGAAGGCAAACTCCGTCATTCGCCCCAAAACTTCCTGGTTGAAAATATTGCCTATCCGCACGATAATATATCCAAAACACAAACCAACAACAGCCCAATCGGCGAGGACGTTGGGATTTACTCCATGTCTTTTACAGTAATTCCAGCCTACCAGAAGGCCGCCAAGGAGACCGCCATGCCAGGCTAAGCCCCCTTCCCATACCTTTATTACATTGAGTGGTTCTTTTATAAACCATTCGGGATAATTGCTGAGCACGAATACAAGACGGGCTCCAATTATGCCGGATACAATGACTATCATGGCAAGATTTAATATGAAATCTTCATCAAGGCCCTTCTTTTTCCCCATTTTTAAGAGATAGTAGGAACCAACTAGGAAGGAAAGGGCTACAAATATGCCGTACCAGTGTACTGAAAAGGGGCCCAGTTTAAAGGCAATAGGGTTTAAATCGAGAAGCATTTAATGACCTCCATTCGATTGGTTTATTAGTTACTCAATTTCTTTTTTGGGTTTTTGCGCGAGATAAGTTCCAATGCCCTTGACAATTAACTTTTCCCCGCTGTAAATTTCTCCCTCAACTATCATTAAGCTTTTGCCTTCCTTGATGATCTTGCCCTTGGCAATTAATCTGTCCCCAATGCGGCCGGGCAACAAATAGTTAAGTTTCATCTCAACCGTTAAAGGAAAAAAGCCAAGTGTCATAACAGCAAAGCCCATGGCTGAGTCGCAAAGACTTGCAGTGACGCCACCATGAACAATCCCGATGCCATTTGCCAAATCAGGATTCGTATCTAGTTCCAATTCAACACTGCCCCTTTGCACTTTTACGATTTTAATATCCAGCTTCTTATTAAAGGGAGCTTGAACTGCACTTTCCAATATTCTATTGAGCACTATAGCATCTCCGGTTTTGTCCATAGCCATAATCCAGCCTCCAATATAAACAAAATATGAGGTATTGTATTTTTCTTTTAAATATGGTATCAGAACGGTATTTGAAAAACAAGTAAAAGATTAGAAATGGTGGCAAAAAAATTAAACAAAACCGGCATTTTCGCCGGTTTTACATTACGGTATGACCTATTTTGTTTTCGCTAAGTATCCTGTCGATGCGCTCTTTTTCCGAAAGTATCCGTTTTTCTTTTTCATCGTAAGCATATAGCGCCCCATCTATTAAGCGTGTGACCAAGGTTCCGGGAGCTCCTTCATTTCCTTTAAGATGCGGTGCATCCAGGATTCCCAGCTTGGCAGCACGGGCCAGGGTAGCAGGATCGGCTAAGGGATCATCCACATCGCAACCCAGGGATTTTATTGCAGCCAGGGTAATTTGGGCTTCCTCAATGAGCTGATTTTTCCGCTCTTGAACCTTTGGATCTTGAGTAATGTCTACGGCTCCGAGCATGATATTGCGGATTACACCCCGCACTATCTTGCAGCTTTCAATTACATCCTCGGCTGTTGCCGCATGGTGAGCCTCACAGTAGCCCACAACGTGATAAATATGGGGCTTGATGGCCATTGCAAGATAGCAGGATGCTGAAAGCTGCCCCTTGGCCTGGTCAAGGTCTGCCGGTAAACTTGCAATTCCTGCCCTTGCCTGACGGTAAACGGTAAAGTTTTCGTCCTGCAGGCTTTCTATCAGCTCAATTTTGGCCAACATCTTGGCGAGGTCCATTGCAGGTGAAAGAGATGGGGGAACGTTAAACATGTATTGAGCGACATAATCTTTTACTCCCATTTTCTTCGCATTGTAAGCAGCAAGGTATGCTGTGACAACACCTATGGTATCGTGAGCGTCCCTTAGGCTCCAGTGGTGAGACTCATTGACTTCTACCGGAATGTTTCGCTCACCATGCCACCTCATAACCTGCTGGTTTTCCCTGATTGCTTCTTCTACCGGGCGAGGTCCCCTCCTGTCCAATACGCTGTACCAGAATAGCGGAACCGCACACCAGGCATTTTTAATCGTTTCGTTTAGAAGCTGGGCAAAAGGAATGAGATTTTTTGTTCCGCTGTAACAGCGGAGGATCGGATAGTTGCCCCTGCGGGATGCCGCATAAAGTGCCTCAAAGTCTTCTCGTGTTCGAAGTGGCACTCCTCCTGCTCCGTCCAATCTGCGATCCATTTTATCCTGCTCGAAAAAGTATTCCTGGGCATTTTGGTCGGGAGCGACGGATATTACGTCCAGGACCTTGGACTCAGCTACTTTTTCAATGGCAGCAACGGTCTCCTCTACACTGGGCAGACCGATGTGGTGACGCAGAATTGGATATGGGTATTTTGACCAAATCCTGGATATCAAATCCTGGGGATAGTCATCAGCTTTCTCAAAAGTCTTGCCCTTCAAAAAGCCAATGACCTCATCAGGATCCTCGGTCCCGTCAAAGGTAAATGCAAATATGCCACTTTCTTTAGCAACTTGGGCGGTAGGCTCCGTACCGCCGAAAACCCATTTGATATTAGGCATTTCTAATCTGTCAATCTTCTCTTTTAACTCTACGAGGACTTTCTTAAGGGGTTCCGCTGTAAGGCGGTAGCTTACACCAACGAAATCTGGTTTTTCCTCCTTGACAGCTTCTAAAAGTTTATCCACAGGAATCGCGGCCCCTATAAACCGCGTAATATAACCTTCGTGTTCAGCAAGAGACAAGAAGTTCATTATGCCTGCAACGTGAACGCATTTGCCTATTGAAGCTGCAATAATCTTTTTCATTATGCAACCACCTCCTCATCCGGTTCAATAGAGGTAATATACTGGCCGGTTTCTGCAAATTCGAGAATTTGATTTGCCGTCAGGTCCTTTAGACCTAATTTTTTCGCTGTCCTACCTTCTTCAAAGAAGTTCCTGCCCGTCATGATATTTGCAAGTCGAATTATTGTATCTATAGTTGGTGTTTCAATACCGAGCACCGATGCAATGGAAGAAATTGGAACCAAGCTGCACGGAACATCCTCATAAATGTATCTAGTATCCAAACCTTTGGGAGCTGTAAGCCCCTTATAAGCAGGATTGTTTTGAATAGCCTCGTAAATGGAATTTCCTTTGGCACCGTATGACTCTTCCAACCACTGTCTCGCCGAGACTGCTTTTACGCCCAAAGCGGTTGCAACCTTCATCCTTTCAGAATCGAGTCTCTCCAGCATCTGACCTATAGATGGAGTTATACCCTCCAGGTAGTATTCGAAAGTCTCTCCTCGCTCAATGTGACCGCTGTTTAGCAGAGTAGGTGCCGGATGGAAAATCGCACCAAAATTGTTCAGGCTCGTTTCCATTACGTTCCTGGCCGGGGTAAATTGAGGATAAGCCCCGGATAAAAGCCGTACGACTTTATTTGTAAACATGGCCGGAATGGCAGCGAGAGCCACTTCGTGCTTTACGCTGAATATCTTGGCACTTCTCGGCCCCGTAGCCCTACATGCGTAAATAAAAGTTTGGGCCTCAGCGACAACTACGTTCTTTTGACAACCGCTCTTTCGCAATGTTGCATAAACCTCCAGAGCTCCACCGGTGCGGCCGGGGTTTAAAACTATGATCTGACCTTCTTCCAGGTGAGGAGCCATCAAGCGAGCCAAGTTGTAGTGGCCAGTGGCAGGAGTAGTTATCATTATAATATCCGTATCTCGTATGGCCTCCTCCATGTTGCATGTGACTTTATTTAGCGCACCTGACCCCTCGACAGAACCAGTCAGGTCAATTGTGGGGTTATCCATCAGGCTCTGGATTCTCGCCTGGGTCCTATTATAAAGATTTACCGAAGAACCTTTATAGGCCAGGTAGCCTGCCATAGCCACCCCCCCGTTGCCTCCACCTATGACTGCAAAGCGCACATCCATAGGACTTATCATCATAACACCCCTCCTTTAACGTATTTTTGGACAAAATTAAAGCTATGGAGATCCATAGCTTCAGTGCAACAAAAAACTGCACTCATGCTAACAACCTCCTCTTACCACGCTTGCGAGGTTAGCTGACGGGTTCGGGCCGAAGAGTGTAGCCCTACCCCTTGATCAGGACCTATGGTCACTTGGTCGAAGGGGATTCACCCCAATTGTTCGGGTCCCCCGCTTCTTTCTTCTCCGAAAGAATTAAGCGTTCCAGATTGAAGCACAGTATTTTGATTCAATTTATTCTATCATATATTGAATATGCTGTCAACTACACCAGGGCTAGTTTTGACAGCCTTTCACGACCTTTTTTTCGTCCATTTCGGACTAATTTTGCACAACTTGGTCACTAAATATTAATGCTTAAGCACCTTTTTTTATCTCATCAATTTGTTCCTCGATTTCCATGATGCGGACTAAAAGTTTTATTCTGTCGCCATCATTTCGAGTCCACTGGTTTAAGAGCCTCTCTCTTTCCCACTCGAGCATGGATATCCTGTCTCTCGTCATCTCGTCTACCCCCCTAGTTGCTGATAATGAAATTCAATCTTATTTTCTGATATTATTTTAAGTCAAAATTGTCAAAAAGTCAAGTATTAGGGCTGCTTTTTATTTGTGAGTATAATTTTTTTATACTATAATGAATATATATCTACAGATATATATTTGCCAAAAAGAGATTCAGCAGGTGATAGCTGCTTTCATTTCATTTTATGCAAATTTGAAAGGATGGTTCTTGTGCAAAAAATAAAAGTTGGTGTACTGTTTGGCGGTCAATCGGGGGAGCATGAAGTATCGCTGATGTCCTCCGTATCGGTCATGAGAGTAATGGACAAAACAAAATATGACATCATCCCAATTGGCATAACCAAGGAAGGTAATTGGAAGCTTTATTTAGGCGATATATCGAAAATTGAAGATGGCAGCTGGCAAAAAGAGGCTGTTCCGGCCTTAGTATGTCCTGACCCGGCACATAAATGTATAATAACCATGGCAGATGGTAAGGAGAGCCGCTACTATATTGACGTGGCATTTCCTATTTTACACGGGCCGCGGGGGGAAGACGGCACGGTGCAGAGCGTTTTTGAGTTGATGAATATACCCTACGTGAGCTGCGGCGTCACTTCATCTGCCCTCTGCATGGATAAGGAGTTTTCTAAAAAAATTTTGCAGCTTAGCGGCTTACCTGTTGTGGATTATAGGGTGTATTATAAAAATAAACTAAAAACAGGCTTGCCTGAAATTATCTCCGATCTTGAAGAATCTATAGGCTATCCATGTTTTGTCAAGCCTGCAAACCTTGGCTCAAGTGTCGGTGTTTCAAAGGCAAGAAACAGAGCGGAGCTCAAATCTGCAATTTTGCTGGCTGCCGAGTACGATAGAAAGGTCATCGTTGAAAAATCTGTGGATGCCCGTGAGATAGAGTGTTCCGTCTTGGGAAATGATAATCCCAGGGCTTCCCTGCCCGGAGAAATAATCCCCAGCCGTGAATTTTACGACTATGCCGCCAAGTACCTAGACGGAGACAAATCCAAGCTGATTCTCCCTGCTCCCCTATCCAATAAAGATGTTGCTAGAATTCAAGAATTGGCTGTTCGGGCCTTTAAGGCCTTAGACTGCAGCGGTATGGCGCGAGTAGATTTCCTCATGTGCAAAGTAACGGGTAATATCTATATAAACGAGCTAAATACAATCCCGGGCTTTACAAAAATAAGCATGTATCCGAAAATGTGGGAGATTTCAGGACTTTCCTATGGCTCTCTCATAGATGAATTGATACAATTAGCCATAGAGCGGCACAAGCAGAAGAATGAGCTGAAATTAGCTTAAATACAGTGTTTCACATTTGTCCGAAAATTGGCTTATATTCTCTCATATTTTGTCTAAATGAGCTTAGCCAGTTTTCGGCTTTTTTATTGTTAATAATTGACATCAATAATAATGATTATTATAATATAGTTGCAATTGGCACTAAATCGATTATTAAGAACACGTATGATAGTTTTTGTTGATTAAGGTCGGGACAAGCCTTCACATTAATCTTATTATTAGCAAAAGAATGTTGTTTTCGAATTTATTTGTTGGTATAACCTGACTTTTACAGTAAAAACCAAGAAAAAAAGGCCTGGACCCTACCAATAATAAGGGTTACAGGCTTTTCGTTTTAATCATAAAATTGTTGTGATACAACTCATTTTTTAGTTTGAGCTACAATTTTTCTAATTTCACCTAAAGTCACAAACCTCTTCGAAAAATCAATACCCACCACATTCCCTAAATCCTCAACAATATCATTAAAATAATCAAATATAAAATAGTTTTCATCTAAATAAGTTCCGGTGATGTTTTTCATCTCATTAATCAAAGTTTTCGCAGAATACTTATGCCCTGTTTGCATCTCAAGTAGTCTTAACAATAGCAGTGCAACAAAACAAATCAGAAAATGCGCCTCAATATGTTCTCTAGTAGATACATGCACAGGCCTGGTTTTTAGTTCACTTTTTGTTATCTTAAATGACTCTTCAATCCTCCATAAACCCCTGTAAATATCCAAAATCTTACGATCTGGCATATCAAGTTCACTTGTAACGATGGCATAATAGCCATCAAACTTTTCCTCTTCCTTAATTTTCTCTTTATCAATAGAGTAAAAATCTACACATTCATAAAACTCCCCAGTCCTGGTGTCACAAGGTGTAGACACAATATACTTAAATGAACCCCTAGAAGATAGCTTTCCATTTTTGCTGCTCTTAATGAGCTTTTTTGCCTTTTCAACAGCTTTAGCCCTCTCAAATCTCGCTCTTTTGGCATAATCAGGACTATAAAAAACCAGCTGTTTTTGTTCAATAGGCACCTTAACCCTCTTACCCGATACATTTGTAACCCAGATATGCGTTGTAACTATACGTGACTTTATCTTAAAACCATCATCAAACTGTACATATCCTTCATCAGATAAAGCAAAATCTTTAAATTCCGAATTAGCACCGCGAACAGTTTGAGAATAAATATAGCCATTCTTATGCAAAATATTGTAAGCAATGTTTTCTCCAGTATTCATACCCTTATCAGCGACAACGATAATGCGCTTTAAGCCAAAATCATCTTTCAGTTCATCAAGAACGGGCATTAAAGTCTCACAGTCATTAGTATTACCTTCAAACAAGCGATAAGTAATAGGTAAACCGGAATTGTCCATCAAAAGGCCCATTTGTATGATAGGATTTGGGCGATGCTCCTTAGAAACACCGCTTTTTCTAAAATCATCAGGCATGTCAATTTCAAAATAATAATTTGTCACATCATAATAAACATTACTCATATCCCTGCCATATACCATGCGAACCATTTCATGAATATGTAATAGCAAATCATCCTTGTAGAAATTAAAATAATCTAAAGCGCGATATACATCAGGTAGGTCAAAGTCAAAATTTAAAAAGAAAAAATCCATCTTCTCAAAAGACTGTTTCTTAGAACACGGAAATAGTACTCTAGAATACACTAGCATTTGGAAAATGAGATTTAAAGAATACTTGATGTTTAAATTTCGCTGCCGATTGATAAAAAAATCATCGATCTTTAGCTGGTGGTAGAAAAAGCTGAGCACTGCAAAGCCTAAATTCTTTCTCAAAGTAAATGAAGTATCAATAGTATCGTTAGCAGGAAAAGTAAAAGTTAAAGGCCTAGTAGCTTCTTTAGACTCCTTAGTCATCTCTTTGGCAACTTCTTTAAAATGGGCTATTGGATCTTTAAATTCTTTTTCAAGCTCATCTAGATAACCTAAACTTTTGACAACCTTATGTTTTACCTTACCAGTACTTGGGTCTCTAAAACCCTGCACTATGGATAGAAAAATTCTGCCATTGGGCCTTTTATCTTTCTTTAAAAACACATTTCATCACCCCATATATTATACCATAGAACAATATAGAACAACAAGAAAAAGATTAAAATTTGACAAAAAAA
>LFSJ01000116.1:0-6046 GCA_001512695.1 Tepidanaerobacter sp. DTU063
GTGTAAGCACAACCTACTCCCTGGTGTAGCTGAAACAAAGCGTTCAGCTACACCACCACTTTTGACTTATCTGCCAGGGGGACGTTTCGTTTGCCAGGTGTACAGGTTTGTGCATATTTAATTAATATATGCAAATTTAACAAATGGAGGTGTATGGTTTGAGAGGGAAGTTAATATCATTTCTGATGATACTTGCGTTACTGCTGCCCTCCTTTGCCTTTGCGGCAGGCCTTACAGTGGACTATGAAGTGGACGGCGCTAGAGTGAGTGTTATCGTCAGAGGGGAAAGTTACAAGCCCGTCAGTATCGTTATCGGGGATGGCAGCAGAAAGCATTATATAGATCAAAAGGAAACGGATGCAAGTGGGCAAGCTGTATTTAACACCTATTTGGAGCAGGGAAACGAGTATGAGTGCACGGTGAATTTAGATGGAATTAACCAGACCAAGACTATTGTGGTGGAAAAAGAAGAACCTGAAGAACCTGAACAGCCTGAAAAACCTGCGGTGGCATATATTTACATAAAAGGATACGAAGGAGTTATATTGCCTAAGACAGAGGTAGAAATAAAAAAAGGCGATACGGTGCTAAGTATAACCAGGAGGGTTTTGGATTCAAAAGGAATCGATTTCAGGATTAGAAGCGGATATGTGGTAGGGATCGACGGGCAAAACGAGTTTGACAAAGGCCCCACAAGCGGGTGGATGTTTTCCGTTAACGGGGATTTTCCAGGTATTGGCCCGGGAAGTGTCACTGTAGAAGACGGGGACTACATTCAGTGGTTATACACCACTAACCTGGGTGAAGATATTGGAAATATATACGAGGAACCCAGAAAAGAAATCATAGATGATGCTTTAGCCCTGCTTGATGACAAGAACGCTAGTGAAAAAGAAATAATTGACATGGTGAAAAACATTACTGATTATATTGTGGATATGGTAAACAGTGTTAAAAGCAAGGATGATATTAAGAAAGCCGTGTTAAGGGATTTAAAAGATGTCAACGATATTTTCTTAAAAGTTTTAGCAAGGCTGAAATCTGAAGATGCCATTAATAGTGCCTCGGCTAATAGTGCAAGAGTAGCCGAGATGGCGGCAAGACTTTTAGGTTATACCGATGAAGAAGCATCGATAACTGAAATATCTTCGGTAGTAAAAGAGAGCATCGGTATAACACTTGCGTTTGTAAACAAGATGAGTGATGAAAGCAAAATGGAAAAGATCATCGACGATATACTTGATGTTGCCCTTGAGCTGAATAAAAAGCTGCATCAAATACAGTCGGATAATTTACAGCCGGAACAAAGATTTTATGCTGCAATTCCCCAAGAAAATGAAGAAAATGCAGAGATAAACCTCCCCGGAATTTTTATTGGCAAGGCAACGGAAAAAGGGTTTAAAAAGCTGGATATATCTTCAGGAATCTTGACTGCAGTCCTGCCCGTGGAATCACTAAATGACATTCACGAAAAGCAGGGGCTAAAAATAACTGCAAAAAAAGCAGACAAAGAAGCTTTGCCTGAGAGTTTACAGGATCAGATTCCCGACGGAAGTATTTTAATAGAAATAACTGAAGCAAGTGGTCAAAGATTTAGCCATCCAATCGAAGTGGGGATACCCTTTGAAGGCAAATACAATGATGAGACAGCAGTAACCGTATTTTGGTTAAAGGAAGATGGCAGTGTTCAAGCTGTGGGCGGAATCTACGACCCGGCTAGCAAAACAGCCAGATTTTTCACGACTCATTTCAGCACATACTTTGCCAAGGAATCGGTAGCAGATTTTGAGGACACAAAAGACCATTGGGCCAGGAAGGAAATTGGCGCCCTGGCCGGCAAGGGGATAATAAAGGGAAAGAGTGAAGGAATATTCGACCCGGATGCCAATATCACGAGGGCTGAATTTGTCGCACTGATGACAAGGGCAATGGGATACGGCGAAAACCATGGATATACCGTGCCCTTCATGGATGTCAGGGAAAATGACTGGTACTACAATCCGATAGCCATTGCATACAACGAAGGCCTGGTAAACGGTAAGTCCGCAACCGAGTTTGACCCAAATGGCAAGATTACACGACAAGAAATGGCCAAAATCATTTCCAACATAATGAAAGACAAATTCCATTCGCAAGAAAAAGTTGACAATTTGAAAGCATTTAAGGACTTCGAGGAGATTGCCTCATGGGCCCGGGAAAGTGCCGCTTTATGCCTAAGGGAAAAAATCATAGGCGGTATCAGTGAAGGAGTATTCGCACCCCTGGAAAATGCCACCAGGGCACAGGCTGCAACGGTGCTATATCGCATTTACGGTTTACTAATCAAATAGGAAGCAGCAGGGGACGCTTCCCTGCTTCCAAAGCTAGTTTAGGAGGAAAGCGTGGGGACGGTCCCTTGTCTCATTTTGTTTTAAATGCGGAGCGGGTTGTTTTCATATATTCTCCTATGTCGGGAGTATGAAAGTGGTTCCTGTGAACCTTACTGTCTACAGGAACCATTCCTACAAACTACTTGGGCTAGATTGACCAAATAGTGTCAATCTAATTCAAAAAATGAGAGGTGATAAAGTGTTAAACATGTCGCGGACAAAGAAATTTCTTGCTATGACTTTAGCTCTATTACTTGTCGTCCAGTTAGGCGGCTACATTTTTGCAGCAGAGAATACAAATATCGGGCCTAAAGAAATATCCGATGCCATTGATGAGATTGTAGATTATATATATAAAACTAATAAAAACCTGGAATATACCGAGTGGCAAATTATTGGAATGAGAGCATTGGGTATAGAAGTTCCGGAAAAAGCTTATGAATACCTGGAGGAATACCTAAAAGAACACGAAGGCGATTTTAGGAAAATCACCGATTATGCAAAGCTGGCAATGGCTGTTTCGGCGTTAAACCGTGACCCGAGAAATGTTGCCGGATATAACATTATAGAAAAGATTTATAACAATGGTAATATGACCCTGCAGGGCACAAATGGCCCCATCTTTGCATTGATAGCCTTGGATGCCTGCGGCATTTTGATTCCCGATGATGCCCTGTGGACCAGGCAAAAGCTATTAGATTACATTTTAAACCAGCAAAACCCTGACGGAGGCTTTTCCCTGGTTTATGGGGAAATAAGTGACATAGACCTTACTGCCATGGCCATTCAGGCAATGTCCCTGTACCGGGACAAGCCGGAAGTTGCGGCTGCCATTGAAAGGGCCATCGAGTTTTTGTCACAAAAGCAGTCTGCTGATGGTGGCTTTACCGCCTGGGGCGATTCCAGCAGTGAAAGCATTTCCCAGACCATAATAGCCCTGATCGCCCTGGAAATTGACCCCTTAAAAGACCCAAGATTTATAAAAGACGGCAACCTCATATCAAAGCTCTTATCCTTTAGGGAGGCAGACGGCGGTTACTCCCACATTGAAGGTGAAGGCAGCGATGAAATGGCAACCGAACAGGCGCTAGTGGCTTTGGTGGCTTATAAGCGCTTCCTAGATGACGAAAGCTGGATTTACCACTTGACAGAGGGAAAAGAAAGTTCTCCTGAAGACCATACTTCCTTTGCAGATATTGATTCCGCCTCCGAGTGGGCCAGGCAATCCATCGAAAAGGCTAGAGAATACGGCCTCATGGAGGGCAAAGGGCGAAACCTCTTTGAACCAAAGCAGAATATCACTCGTGCAGAATTTGCTGCACTACTTGTTAGACTACTTAAGCTAGAGGGAAAAAGCAGTGCACAGCAGGTGTTCAGTGATGTCAAACCCGACAGCTGGTACTTCGGTTATGTCATGAACTGCTACGAAAAGGGGATAATCACCGGAAAAAGCCAAGATAAATTCATGCCAAATGATTATATTACAAGGGAAGAAATGGCCGTGATGCTGCAGCGGGCTTTGTCTTTAGAGACAGCAGAAGAAGTTGACCTTAAAGATTTACAGGATGCGTCCCAATGGGCGGTTCCGGCAATTAAGGCTATAGTGGGAAATCAGTTGATGACAGGGGCAAACGGCAACTTTTCGCCAAGACAAAATGTTACCCGGGAGATGGCAGCCACGGTAATGGTAAGAGTATTTGAAAGAGGCGAAGGGCAGTGAGACTATTCATGGACAGACAGACCCTGTTTTTAGTTTTAATACTGCTGATAGCCTGTTTATTAATAGTGGGCTGCGGCAGCAAGGCGTCCGCTCCCGAGACCTCTCCTCGATCTGAAGGGCGCCAGGAGAATATTCAACAAGAAGCAGACATCAGCCACGGTCAGGAAGGGCAAAAGCAGGAAGAGAGTATTGACAGGGTAGATCCTGCACCGAAAGCGGAGGAATCTAAAACAAGTCCAGAAAAAAGTAGTTCAAACGGAAAAGGTCAGGAAGATGAAAAGAGTCAAAGCAAGGAAGAAGAAAAGCCCGGGGATGCGGATCCGGCCCCTTCCGTTACCATATCCATAGTTGGCCACAAGGCCATGGGCGTGATTTTGGAAGCAACGGAGGTTGAAATAGAAGAAGGGGAAACGGTGCTGGATGCGCTGAAAAAGGCAGCAAAGCAAAACAATATTCCCATATCCATCAGAGGGAAAAAATCCACGGCATATGTGGAAGGCATAAATAACTTGTTTGAATTCGACCATGGGCCAAGGAGCGGCTGGCTTTACAGGGTAAACGGCAGCATGTACAGCAAAAGTGCCGGAGCTTTTACTGTTAATGCCGGTGATGTGATTGAGTGGCTCTATACCCTTGATTTGGGAAGAGATATAGAGGATTCAGGAGGGGCGGCAGATGAATAGGGGCTTTGCATCGCTTCATCCTGCCCCCTGTTTTCTTTATTATGTCGGTCTCGTCATACTTGTGATGATAATCTACCACCCTCTGTTTTTACTCTTGGCCCTCTGCTCTCAAATACTACTCAATATCATGCAGGATGGGGGCAGGAAGCTAAAGGAATCCGCCAGATTCTACATATTTTTTGGATTGTTTATAGCCTTGATAAATCCCTTTGTTTCCCGCCGGGGTCAGAATGTGCTCTTTTATTTCATGGACAATCCCGTAACCCTTGAAGCTGTGGTTTACGGCATTGCCATGATGATGTCCCTTCTGACCGTGCTAATAGCTTTTGTTTCTTACAACATGGTCATAACTCCGGACAAATTTATGTTTCTTTTTTCTTCAATACTCTCCAAGACTGCCTTTATGGCCATGATGGCCATGCGCTTTGTGCCGGTCCTCAAAAGGCGCAGCCAAGAAATTGCCCTTGTCCAAAAGACCAGGGGCACGGATATATCTTCCGGGACTTTCATACAGCGCATAAAAAACGGCATGCAGATACTGGTAATACTAATTACATGGTCTTTGGAAGAAGCCATTATCACATCGAGGTCCATGAGGGCGAGAGGATACGGTGTTACAAAAAACAGGAGCTCATATTTCGACTATAAGATGACTAGAAGGGATTGGACAATTCTTTTTCTGATAGTTTTATCCTGGGTAAATCTACTGTTTTTATGGTATCAGGGCATCGGATACTTTCAGATATATCCGGAGCTTGGGCAACTTGCTTTTGATATGAACACGGGACTATTATTAGTAGCATCTTCTGTGTACCTTGCTATTCCCTTAAGTGTAGAAGGAGCTGAAAAACTGGCATGGCTTTAATAGACATACAAAATTTAAACTTTGCTTATCCAAATTCCCCTCAAAGGGCTTTAAAAAATATAAATTTCTCTGTAGAAGCCGGTGAATTTGTGGTCATATGCGGCCCTTCAGGCTGCGGAAAGACAACCCTGATAAGCCAATTAAAAAGAGAAATCCGGCCTGAAGGAGAAATTAGCGGCAGGATTTTATACCGGGGGAAGGCAATTGACAGCCTTTCAAAAAAAGAAGCCGTGGAAGAAATCGGTATGGTCTTTCAGGACCCGGAAAATCAAATAGTTCTAGACACAGTCATACATGAACTGGCTTTTGGCATGGAAAACCTGGGCTTCAACGTCCTGACCATGAAAAAGCGGATAGGGGAAATGTGCAATTTCTTCGGATTGGATAAAATGCTTTATAAATCCGTACA
>LFSJ01000116.1:6114-18820 GCA_001512695.1 Tepidanaerobacter sp. DTU063
ATTATGAGCGAGCATCGGCTAGAAGACCTATTCCCTCTCGCTGACAAGGTAATATTTATGCAGGAAGGTGAAGTAAAATACATTGGAGATCCCAAAAGCATAAGCTTTGACATTCTAAGGTCAAAAGATGTCACACTGCAAAGCTATCTTCCATCGGTGGTCAGAATGTATTCGTATTTAAAAGGAGACATTAAAGAATCTGAGATACCCATTGATGTGAGAGAGGGAAGGAAGTTAATATGTGATCTTATAGATGAAAAGCAATTAATGAATCCCCGAGACTTCCAAAAAGGCGATAAACCCACTGAAAAACCCATTGTTAAAATGACGGATGTTTGTTTTCGCTATGAAAAAGACTCGCCGGATATTTTAAAAAAACTATCACTGAATGTTTGCCCGGGAGAATTTCTTGCAATTTTAGGAGGTAACGGCGCCGGCAAATCCACGTTGTTGCAAATTATGGCAGGTCTAAAAAAGCCGCAAAGAGGCAAAGTCTATTTTAAAGGGCAGGATGTACTTTGCATTAAAGAAGAAAAAAGGTACCTGCAAATAGGCTATCTTGCGCAAAATCCCATGCTCTATTTCATTCACGAGACGGTGGAGGATGAGCTGTACAAACGTGGGGAAATGCTAAAAGGCAAAGTTGAAGGCATAGATGAACTTCTGGAAGAGTACATAGATTTCTTTGGCCTTGGGCCCTTGCTAAAAAGGCATCCTTATGATCTAAGCGGTGGGGAAAAACAAAAGCTGGCAATGGCGATGGTGCTTTTGTCGAGGCCACAGCTGCTTTTACTAGACGAGCCTACAAAGGGCCTTGACCCGACCTTTAAGATAAGCTTTAAAGATATACTCGATAAACTCATCAAAAGCGGAATTACCATCGTCATGGTATCTCATGATATAGAATTTGTTGCAGCAAATGCCTCATCCTGTGCCCTGCTTTTTAACGGTGAAATAACTACAAAAGATACTCCTAGCAATTTCTTCAGCGAAAACTATTTTTATACCACCGCCGTAAACAGGACTGTAAGGGAAAAATTGCCAAAGGCTATTACTCTAGAGGATGTGATAAAAGCATGCAAGTGGGAAAAGTACCTGCTGGCAAAATCCGCCTCACACTGATGGTGATAGGCATAATAGGGATTCTTGCCATTTCAATATATGCGGCGGACAATTTTATCTTACCCTTGAGCTTTGCATTACTTATATTGTCGATGGTTCCTTTTTACATGAAGTTTGAGAAAAAAGAACTAAATGCGGAGGAAATGGTATTGATGGCCATGCTTTCAGCCCTGGCGGCGGTGGGGAGGGTGCCCTTTGCTGCCCTTCCCAGCATACAAGCTACCTCTTTCATAGTAATTATGGCCGCCCTATCCTTCGGAAGGGAAGTGGGATTTTTAGTTGGAAATACCGCTGCATTGATTTCGAATGTTTTCTTGGGACAGGGGCCTTGGACACCTTGGCAGATGCTGGGCTGGGGAATGATGGGCTTTACTGCGGCTTTGCTCAAAGATGCTCGTTTATTAAAATCCAAATTCCAGCTCTGCATCTTTGGCTTCGTGTGGGGCTTTATGTTTGGCTGGATGATGAACATCTGGGTATTGCTGTTTTTCCAGCTTAGCGACATTTCATGGCCATTGATTTTGGGGTCCTGCATTGCAAGCTTTAATTTCGACCTGTATCATGCTCTTTGCAACGTTATTTTTATTCTGCTTTTTTATGACCGCTTCAAAAGAATATTAAGTAGGACAAAGGAAAAGTATGGGCTTTTGAAATAACATGATATCTCCTAAAAACAACAATTGAAATTGTTTGTATGGTGTAATAAGATTAAGAAAAATAATATACTATTTATCGGAAGTATTCAAAAGGAAAATCAAGGGCAAATTTAATACAAAGAGAGGAGATATCACATGCTTATTGAGAAAATAGAAGAATACTATAAAGAGCGTGATTTAAACTGTGCCGAGACCATGCTTTATGCGGCAAATGACGTATATGGACTGGAACTAGATAAAAAGGCCCTTAAGATGGCAGCCGGCTTTGGCGGGGGAATGTACATCCGCAGTGTATGCGGTGCCCTTGCGGGAGGCGTAATGGTGATTAGCCGCCTTTTTATAAAGGACAGGGCCCATGCAAGCCCGGAATTAAGGGGATTGGTAGAGGAGTTTCTGCACAGATACTGCAACAAGATGGGCGACATAAATTGTTCCTACTTAAAAGAGCATTACCATAACGAAGAAGTCAGGTGCCTCAATGTCATAAAAGAAGCCGGAATTATCCTTGATGATATAGTTAAAAGAGAATTAAAAAGCTCAAAGGACATTGATTAAGCCTTTGAGCAGATTAGAAAGCTATACTTTTTTGCCTGATAAAGACAAACCTGCTGAAAGTGCTTTTACCAGGCCGACAGAAACAGCGCTGTCGATAAAATGATGCAGTAGAGTGCCGATACCCACCACGACAAAAGCCGTGTGCATATTAAAACCCAGGGGAAGCACAATCAAAGCCTCTCCTAAGGCGTGAATTGGGGCAACGTATATTNNTTATTTATACAGTCGTAATTTATTGCTTCAACAGTGTGCAGGTGGACGCCGTCGGTTAGTTGTGAGAGCAAACCTGCTTTATGCTCTTTGACTGCCCGGATGAAATTGTCCACATCCCGAGAGTTGGAAAGCATTAATAATCCGTGGAGTTCGCCGTATAGAGGATGTTCAACTATAACATCTATTACCTTGCAGCCGCATTCAATAAAAGTCAAGAGCTCTTCACGGGTATCTTCTGCCTTATGACATACGGCGATTTGCTTGGTGCAAATGGGCAGGGGACCTTTCATCAAGTACCCCTGGGCAGTAGCTATGATATCCTTTCCCGAAGCCCTGAGAATGGCTATATCCTGTACTATTACCTGCCGTGTGACACCGAAGACCTTGGCAAGCTCCTTGCCCGATATGGGTTCATGGCTGCTGCTAAGCAATTCAACGATTTGTTCCCTTCGCTTATGAGTATTCATTTCACTTACCTCCACGAGCTTTGTACCTATTATACCAAACCTTTTGCAACACTAAAAGATTAAGATTAGCAAGCGAGAATCCTTAAATTTCCATTGGAATCAAATTATGTAACCTCATTTTTGCTTGAAAAACAAGTCATTTTCCTGTAAAATTAACAAATAGGACATCTATTTATTTTATTAGGCTATATAATTGAGTGAAATGATAAGGAGGCTTTTTTTTTGAAACTCGAGCGAATAAAAAAGCTGGCAGAATCTCTTAAAAGGGAAAACATCGGTGCCGTTATCGTTGGCCCCTCACCCGATTTAGAATATTTGACAGGCCTTACCCCTTCAAACGATGAGAGATTCAAGGGGTTATTTGTTTTGTCCGACGCAAGCTTCTTCTACATAGCGCCATCGCTTTATCTCGAGGAAACTCAAAAGGGTATAGGTGATAGTGCAAAAATATACGTGTGGTACGATGAGGAAGGTTTTTTAGGAGTACTAAGGCAGGCAAGGGATGACTTCGAGTTAAATGGCCTGCGCATAGCGATAAGTGATGGAATTTCGGCAGTGCATCTCCTTGACATACAGGAAAATATTGACGCCGAATTTGTCAGGGGGGACATTTTACTGGGAGAACTCCGAATGATCAAAGATGAAGAAGAAATGGAGAATCTACGAAAGGCATCCGAGATCATTGATGATGTTGTAAAGGACTTGGCGGATTTTATAAGGCCCGGCATTCGGGAAAGGGATATAAGGAGAAAGATTGAAGAACTTTGCCTTGAAAAGGGTGCTTCCGGTCTTTCTTTCGATCCCATAGTGGCTTCAGGGCCAAACAGCTCCATGCCCCACTATAACGGTGACAGCAGGATTATCCAAGAGCGCGATATCGTCCTTCTTGACTTGGGATGTAAGTATAATGGCTATTGTTCAGATACTACCCGTACCTTTTTCATAGGAGAGCCCAGCGCAAAGGAGAAAGAAGTTTATGCCGCAGTTCTCGAGGCAAATCTGGCAGCGGAAGCCTTTGTTAAAGAAGGTGTTGCCTGCGAAGAAGTGGATAAGGTCGCCCGGGAAGTGTTAAGGAAAGCGGGCCTTGATAAGTTTTTCATTACCAGGACCGGCCATGGTATTGGCGTAAATGTCCACGAATTTCCCAATATAGTTGCAAATAATAAGCAGCTCTTGAAAAATGGCATGGCATTTAGTATTGAGCCTAGTGTATGCATTCCGGGAGAATTTGGAATCCGCATAGAAGACATAGTCTTGGTAAATGATGGAAAAGCAGAGATACTAAACAAATTTCCCAAGGAGATGTTGGTAATAAAATGAACAAAAAAAAGGGGGGACGTTTAAAGAGATAGATAAAAGTTTTAGCAGATATATAACTGATAAATTGATTGTTTATTAATTTAAAGGGGGAGAATGAAAAAAATGTTAAAAAGAATAATTTCGCTGTTGATTGTAATGTCTTTACTTCTCGGTGTTGTCGGATGTGGTGGCGGCAGCCAGAAGTCAGAAGCTGAGGCACCGGCCGGCGATGACTGGAAAATTGGTATACTTACAGGCACCAGTTCTCAAAACGAAGAGGAGTTTGTTGCCGGTAGAGAGTTAGTAGAAAAATATGGCGAAGACAGGGTAATTCACAAGACATACCCTGATAACTTTACAAAAGAACAGGAAACTACAATTACACTGGCCATGAACATGGCTGCAGATCCAAGTGTAAAAGCAATAATCTTTTGTCAGGCAGTGCCAGGAACTGCAGCAGCATTTGAGATGATTAGAGAACAGCGCGATGACATCCTCTTGATTGCAGGATTGCCACAGGAAGATCCTGCCATAATGAGCGAATTATCTGATATAGTAATCGATACAGACAACCTGAGACGTGGAGAAACCATAATGGAACTTGCCCATCAGATGGGAGCTAAAAAGTTCATACACTATTCATTCCCCAGACATATGTCCATTGAACTTTTGGCCCAGAGAAGAGACAATTTCCAGAAAAAAGCTGATGAACTTGGCATAGAGTTTATCGAAGTATCAGCACCCGACCCCATGGGTGAAGGTGGAATTCCTGCAACACAGCAATTTATCTTAGAAGACGTGCCAAGACAGGTCGCAGAGCATGGCAAAGACACGGCCTTCTTCAGCACGAACTGTGCTATGCAGGAACCATTAATCAAGAAAGTTCTCGATGAAGGGGCTATTTTCCCCGAACAGTGCTGCCCAAGCCCATATCACGGATATCCCGGAGCTTTAGGTATCGAAATACCTGAGGATAAAGTCGGTAATGTTGATTTCATTATAAGCGAGATTACAGCGAAGGTAGCAGAAAAGGGTAATTCAGGCAGAATGGGTACCTGGACGGTTCCGGCCGCAATTGCACTGATTAGGGCATGCGGTGCTTATGCTGTAGAATATGCCCAGGGCAATGTAGAGCGCCAGGATATTGATGCATTTGTTGATTTCTTAAGACAGGAAGCAGGAGATATTTTAGTACAGACATACAAAGCTGACAACTTCCTTCTCTTTGTAGGCGAATCACAGGTATTCTAATAGCAGATATACATCAATATTTAAGGTTGCCTGATAGGCAACCTTAAATATTGAAGCACGAGGAGGGTAAAATTTGAGTGAACCGATTTTACAGTTGCTAGATATTAGCAAGGAATATTACGGAAATAAAGTCTTAAAAAATGTGAGCTTAACTGTCCACCCAGGGGAAGTCCATGCCCTAGTAGGCGAAAACGGGGCGGGAAAATCCACATTGATGAACATCCTGTTTGGAATGCCTGTTATTCATAGCACGGGGGGATTTTCCGGCCAGATCATATTCGGAGGAGAACAGGCAAGTATCAACTCTCCCAAAGATGCCATGGAAAAAGGAATAGGCATGGTACACCAGGAATTTATGCTGCTACCGGGATTTACCATTACCGAGAATTTAAAATTAAACCGAGAGATTACTAAACACAATGTGGTGAGCAAGCTTTTAGGCGAGAAATTGAAAAGTCTTGACATGGAGGCAATGCGGAAAGATGCCAGAAAGGCATTAGACACCTTGGGTGTAGATATAGATGAAATGCTTCCGGTTGAAGGCCTTCCTGTCGGTTATAAGCAATTTATCGAAATCGCTCGCGAAATTGACAAGGAGAATGTCAAACTGCTGGTTTTCGATGAGCCCACTGCGGTGCTCACAGAAATGGAGGCAGATTTGTTTCTCAAAGCTGTTGAGAAACTGTCTGCTAGCGGTATCGCAATACTTTTTATCACCCACAGGCTAAGTGAAGTTATGCAGGTAGCAGACAATATCACCGTAATTAGAGACGGTGAGGTGGTGGGAAGGCTGACCAGAGAAGAGGCCACTATAGAAGATATGGCCAGAATGATGGTGGGCAGAAAGATTGACAGGATAGAAAAGGCAAAAAAGATTCACAACGGATCTCAGGAAAACATACTAGAAATAAGGAATCTCAGAGTAGATATGCCCGGTGAGCTTGTCAAAAATGTAAACCTTGATGTAAAAAAAGGTGAAATACTGGGAATCGGCGGCTTAGCAGGCCACGGCAAAATAGGTATTGCCAACGGAATAATGGGCCTTTACAGGGCTTCCGGCCAGGTTACCTTTAAGGGAGAAAAAATAAAACTTAACAATCCCAAAGATGCTCTACTTAGGGGAATGGCTTTTGTTTCCGAAGACCGCCGAGGGATAGGTTTGCTCCTTGATGAAAGTATTGAAAAGAACATCGTCTTGACGGCCATGCAGGTCCAGGGAAAATTTCTGACAAAGTTCTTTGCTGGTGTCAATTTTGCTGATAGCGGGAAGATTAGGGGACACGCAACAAAGCTCATAGAAGAATTGGATATAAGGTGCACAGGTCCCGAACAGCTGGTCCGCAGGCTCAGCGGCGGTAATCAGCAAAAGGTATGCATAGCCAGGGCCATTACCTTGGAACCGGATTTGCTTTTTGTTTCTGAGCCCACCCGGGGAATTGACGTAGGTGCAAAAAAAATCGTGCTGGACCTTTTGTTAAAACTAAATCAGGAACTGGGCATGACAATTGTAATGACATCCAGTGAGCTGGCAGAGCTACGTTCTATCTGCGATCGAATCGCAATTATATATGATGGAAAGCTCGAAGGCATATTGCCCCCTGATGCAGATGATACAGATTTTGGATTGATGATGGCTGGTGGGCACTCTGATAAGGCAAAGGAGGTTTCCTGATGAGCCAAGTTAAAAAGTTTATAGATAATTTTGGCTATACCAGGATAATTATTATCCTGTTTTTGATTATACTCTTTATAGCAGCCTTAGCGTTGGAACTTCAGACGAAAAGTCTTATTACAGGAATATTAAACAGGGCAGGCATGAATATGCTCTTGACCCTTGCAATGGTTCCCTCCGTACAATCGGGGACGGGCCTTAATTTTGGTCTGTCAATTGGCATACTTTGCGGTGTACTGGGTGCGGTGCTTAGCATTGCCATGGACTTGACAGGAGTGCAGGCCTTTTTTGTAGCAAATGTCATAGGTATTTTGCTTGCCATTGTTGCCGGATATGTATACGGTCTTTTGCTAAATCGGGTGAAAAGCCAGGAAATGCTGATTGGCACATATGCGGGATTTTCCGTAGTGTCCGGAATGTGTATGTTCTGGATATTAGCTCCCTTTAAGAGCCCCAAAATGATATGGCCTTATGGAGGTAGGGGCCTTAGGGTTACAGTTTCCCTAGAAGATACCTTTGATAAAGTGTTAAACAATTTCCTCTTAGGACAGTACAACGGGATAGAAGTGCCTTGGGGATTGTATGCTTATGTTCTTCTCTTATGCCTTGCGGTATGGTTATTTTCCCGCAGCAAGACCGGTATTGCCATGCAGACGGCGGGAAGCAATCCCAGGTTTGCCGAGGCTTCCGGGATCAATGTTGACAGCATGCGCATAATAGGCACCATTTTATCAACGGTTCTAGGGGCAATGGGAATCTTAGTATATGCGCAGAGCTACGGTTTTCTGCAGCTGTACACAGCTCCTCTCTACATGGCCTTTCCTGCAGTCGCCGCCATCCTCATAGGTGGAGCATCGGTGCAAAAGGCTTCTATCACTCACGTGATAATAGGCACGTTTTTGTTCCAGGCACTACTGGTAGTTGCCTTACCTGTAAGTAACGCGGTGCTTCCGGAGGGAAATCTATCAGAAGTAGTGAGGATTATAATAAGTAACGGAATCATTGTATATGCTCTAACCAGGATAGGCGGAGGTGAATGAGCTTGGCAAATACAGATAATGTCTCAAAATCAACCGGAAAGCAAGTATCGTGGCAAATTAAAAAGGCCGTGACGGGTAATATAGTTCCGATCGTTTTTACACTGTTGTGTTTGGTGGGAGCAGTTATAGCTGAAGCCAGTCCCATCTTTTTGTTAAGTTCAGTAATCATCAGGCTTGCACGCAATTTGCTTCTCGTGTTTTCATTGATAATACCTGTTGTTACCGGCTTAGGCCTAAACTTTGGGATAGTTTTGGGTGCAATGGCTGCACAAATCGCCTTGGTGGCAGTGACCCACTGGGATATTGGCGGCCTAGGTGGCTTTGCCCTTGCAGCCCTCTTATCAGTTCCTTTGTCAATAGTATTTGGATGGCTTACCGGAAAGGTATTAAATAAAGCTAAGGGCAATGAAATGATCACCAGTATGATGCTGGGCTTTTTTGCAAACGGTCTCTACCAGCTTTTGTTTTTATTTGTCCTGGGTGGCATAATCCCTATGGTCAATGAAACCATAATGTTACCCTCGGGCATAGGCGTGAAAAATACCGTTTCCCTAAAAGGAATAAAGTATGCCCTAGATGATGTCTTAAAGATTGGTTACGAGACTTTGACTATTCCGGTTTTTACCTTCATAGTAATTGCGCTCTTTGCATTTGTCATAAAGTTTTTATTACAGACAAAACTGGGCCAGGAGTTAAGATGCGTAGGTCAAGATATGAATATAGCCGCCACATCAGGGATAGATGTGGACAGGATGAGGATTATCGCTGTTATTCTATCAACGGTGCTAGCGGCCTGGGGCCAGCTAATACATTTGCAGAACATCGGAATCTTGCAAACTTACGGGAGTCACGAACAGGTTGGCCTTTTCGCGGTTGCTTCCATATTAATAGGTGGTGCATCTGTTACAAAGGCGACTATTGGCCAGGCTGTCCTCGGGACTTTCCTCTTCCATCTACTCTTCATCATATCACCGATGGCAGGCCAAAACTTAGTTGGAGAGCCCCAGGTGGGCGAATACTTCAGGGCCTTTGTTGCCTATGGGGTCATAGGTGTTTCTCTCGGCCTTCATGCCTGGCAAAAACAACAGGCAAAAAAGCATATGCTGGAAGAATAATAACTGTATTTACTACAAAAGTGAGGTGGCAGCCACCTCATTTTTCTTATCCAAAAAAATTAGTTACGCTTTTGATTAAGAAGATTATCCATTGATTAGGACTCGGGATTTTGACTCCAATTAGCTGCAAAAGGCTAAGTACAAAACCAATGCCAAGCAGCACCGAAATGGCCGTAAGTTCCCGCCACATTTTGAGCTTAATTAAAGCGGGCATTTGAAACAGTGCTATTATTACAAAAACTGATATCAGCAGTACTATCATACATTACACCCCGCTTTATCTGACCCCCGTAGGAATAGTTGAAAGGCCGCTGGACCGAATCTTTGCCTTGACTTTGATCTCCACATTCACTTCTGAGAGCAGTTCCCGCCAGTTGCTTTGAAGCTTTTTCCACACCTGGGGGTATTTTCTGTGAACAGCCTTGCCAAATCCGAAAATGTCAACGCCCCATTCCTTTTGTGCCTTTTCTAAAACCAATTGGATTTCATCCTTTATGACTTGAGCCATGCGCTGCTCGAGCTTTTTAAACATTTCTGAATTTGTAAGCGTAACTTCCGAAAGTTGCTCGGCCAAGTTGCCTTCTGCATCTACCTCGACGATTGTTTTAATATCATTATTTAAGATTTCGGGAGTTATCTTACTCCTTGCCCTTATGATTTCTAAGGCTACATCTTTATTTTCATCTAGGGGAGATTTAACCAGGATAATTCCGCTCACTACTTTACCCAAAACCCAGTTCAGACCACGTGTTTCATACTGGTCTAAAAAACCAATTAATTTATCTCTTTTGAACACCGAAGTGCCGGTGAATCTCATCTTTTGATTTTTCGTCTTGTCATCCTGAATCATTTCAATGCGGCATGCGATAGGGTCAGAACCGGGATTCGTTAGATTCTTTATAAACTCATTTATGTCTACCTTTACAGCCGTGGAAGTATTAGAACTTGATTTGATCATATTGACAATGGCCTCAGCCGGGATGTTTACCTGTTCGTGCTTGGCGTTGATAATATCGTGGGCTTTGCCCTTGGCCACCAGCAGCCAGCTGCTGCGCCTCTGCTCTGGGTCACGATTTAAAAAGTCCAGTAGGGGGTTTATACCTTCTCGGGCCAATTCCTCTCCTACAACTATGACTTTGTTTTGAGGGAAAAATAGTTTCCTGTCCGACTGCATGGTGGCATTTCTGGCGGCATCAATTATCGTATAACCCGTGGAGGTTAAAACCAAAACACCTGTGGAACCTGAAGGGGCTGCTTCCGAGGAGCTGGAGCCCTTTAGTGCACTGGGCTTTATGATTTGAAAAGTGACGCTGAGCTTTCCGTCTTCTTCTGATTTATCAATACCAATAGCTGAAATTATAGATAAGGTATCGAGTTCCCGGCGGCTCCAACAGCCAATTAGAGGAGCAGCCATAATGGTTATGGCTAAGAAGATTAAACCAAGCTTTTTCACTTAATAATCAACCCTTTTCTTGCCGACTACGGCTACTAGCAGCAGTAACAGAGGAATGGCAAAAGTAAAAAGCAAGTTGTACCATGTTAATGTTTTATATGATAAGAATTCATTTAGGTCAACCATGCTGTCAGCCAGAAACATTGACAAGCTGACCATTACGGTTCCCATGGCCAGCACTATCGGCCGATAGTCTTTTAATTTTAGCAGATCAGCTCCGGTTAATACTGCTAAATAGTAATGTGTCGATATATCGATGAACATGCCTATCACCCAAAAGCCTACAAAGAGGGCATCGATCCTTTCCAAAAAATCCCCTATGCTTATCATCCGGACAACGTGGAAAAAAGGAAAATCTAAACTTTTCGCCTGCTCCAGCCCAAAGACCCCTATTGTAACAATGGCGGAAGGGCTCAGATGAAGAGCAAAAATCAAAAAGATTATGAGCAGAGAATTTCTAATTTTCCCCGATTCATTTATAAAGGGTATGAGTATCCACAGGAATAACCCTAAAGTCGTCCTTGCCGCTATAACAAAGGCACCGTAGAGGACGGGAGCCAGTCCATCTTCCAGCACCGGTTGGAGATTGGATAAATCCAAATCCTTTGCTATCATGACAAAAACTAAAACTACAGAAGCGAGGATTACAGGAGCTATGATTTCTCCGAGCGTGCAAATGGTTTCAAGGCCTTGGTAAACTGCATAAGCGGCAAATAAGGCTGTGACAGCTATGAAAACTATGATGGGCGTTTCGGGGTAGGGGACGGCGGTGAGAAATTCCCCCAGTTCCCTTAAGATAATTGATGTTCGATGTAGAAAAAACCATACGTACATAGCACCGAGAATTTTCCCGCAGGGACCCAAAATCACCTCTATGGATTGTATCAGTGACAGCTTCGAAAAGCGCATAGCAAGCGCATATACCGGCAGTATCAGTATTATGTGAAGGGGAAATGATAGGATTGCCGAAATCCACAAATCCTGGTTCCAAGGTGGAGAATTCACATACGGCAAATATGCCATTGTAAGCATGAGGCGACAAATGACAAAAATCAGTATCATCTGTTTATTTGATATCTTTCCATTTTCCAGCATAAAGTACCTCATAAAACTCATTCGTTTTTAGCTATTGTTTTCGGGAGGTTTGGGCATTGAATCAGATTTAACACGGACTATATTTTCTTTGGCTATAAGCTTGGGCCTTTTGCATTCACTCCACAAGTGGGGACGGAAAAACACATCCTTCAAATCCTCCGTGACGATAGGGGCAAGGGGAGCAAGGTACGGCACTCCAAAGGAACGGAGGGATACCATGTGGGTTAAAAAGCCTGCCGCACCGATCATAATGCCAAACAGGCCCATAAAAGCTGCCAACAAGACATAGGTAAGGCGCATTATGGTAATGGTATCGCTTATGGAGGCAACCACATATGAGGATATGGCAGTTAAAGACACCACAATGACCATGGGAGCTCCTATGAGACCTGCCGAAACTGCCGACTCACCTATTACTAAGGCCCCTACTATGCTTACTGCCTGACCTACTGGCCTTGGTAGCCTAATACCTGCCTCTTTTAAAATCTCATATATGATTCCCATCATCATTGCTTCTACAAAAGCGGGGAAGGGGGTACCCTCTCTGGCTGCAGCCAAGCTATAGAGCATGGCCGGTGGCAACATTTCCTGATGGTATGTGGTCAACGCTACGTATACTGCTGGTGAAAATACACTTATAAAATAGGCGGTAAATCTCAATAGCCTTACAATTGACGAGTAAAAAGGCCGTGAATAATAGTCTTCACTGCTTTGAAAAGCTTCTATAAACAAATAGGGGACAGTTAGCACAAAAGGGCTTCCGTCAAT
>LFSJ01000098.1 GCA_001512695.1 Tepidanaerobacter sp. DTU063
AGAACTTTGATCTGTGGCACAAGGTATGGTAACGTAATGGCTTCCCGTGGTTCTGTAATTCCATTGTTTGTAGAGCAAATAAAAAGCGGACAACCACTCACCGTTACCAATCCAGAAATGACAAGATTTTTGATGAGCCTTGAAGAAGCGGTAGAGCTTGTTGTTTTCGCTTTTCAGAATGCTCAAGCTGGAGACATCATGGTGCAAAAATCGCCTGCTTCTACCATTGGTGATTTAGCACAGGCCGTTAAAGAACTATTCAACGCAGATAATGAGATCAAAATTATTGGCACCAGACATGGTGAGAAGCTGTATGAAACACTGCTCACAAAAGAAGAGTATTTTGTGGCAGAGGATCTAGGTGATTTCTACAGAGTACCTGCGGACAAGCGCGATCTCAACTATGACAAGTATTTTGTGGAAGGAACTCAAAGTCTCTCATCAGAAGTGGAATATAATTCCCACAACACCAGACGACTGACTGTTGAGGAGATTAAAGAAAAGCTACTTACACTTCCGTTTATTCGCCAAGAGCTTAGTCAATTTGGTTATTTAGATGAAGTCGCCTCTGCAAAAGAATAGCTAGTATTGACGAAGGGTGGTGTCTGGATTGAAAATACTTGTTACCGGTTCTAAAGGGTTTATAGGTAAGAACCTAACAGCCGAATTGCGCAATCAAGGTTATACAGATATCTATTGCTTTGATAGAGATACTGATGAAAATCTTTTGGATGAGTATGCAAAAGACTGCGATTTTGTGTTTCATCT
>LFSJ01000071.1:0-212 GCA_001512695.1 Tepidanaerobacter sp. DTU063
CCTACCAAAAAGGTCCCTTCATTTTCCATGTAGGTTATGCAGGTTATGTTGTCATATCCTTCGACCACGTTGTCCAGGTAAATATAGTTGACCTCGGGATATTCCTGTGCCACTTCCTGGATCACATCGTAAAATTCAAAGCCTACCACTACGACAACCTCGGCATTTTCCGATGCCTGAACCAGCTGGTCCTGGTAGAGGGATGGATCGTT
>LFSJ01000071.1:305-580 GCA_001512695.1 Tepidanaerobacter sp. DTU063
CTTCCTCCCCAGGCTCTGCCGGCACCTCCTCCTGCTGCTTTTCTGCATCTTGGGTCTTGCCGCAACCGGTCAGGAACAGACCCCCGATGAGCAGCAACACAAGCAACACAGCAATGGCTTTTTTCATTGGTAATCTCCCCCTTGTTTTATTGATTTTTATTTCCCCATTGTTTTTAAAGGACATCCTCCTCTTGTTTCAGGCCTTCCAGGTCTTTCACAATTATGGATTTATTCTTTATATCGATAATATCCTTTTCTTTCAGTTGTTTCAGAAT
>LFSJ01000038.1:0-319 GCA_001512695.1 Tepidanaerobacter sp. DTU063
AACATGTTTTACCATATCACCTCTTTTTCATGGCCATTTTTTATATAAACATTATATCACTAATTAATCATAAATGCAGTGAAAAACCAGAATTAAACAAAAAAACTTCTAAAGGAGGAACGTTCTGTAATGAATATTTACCTGCCTCAACTTTTGAACCTATATCCCTTTTTTTGAAAGTATAAAATTGGCGGGAAAAGCCCGGCTTTATCATGAAAACGTTTCAAGGCACCTACCCTCGAAAAGTGATTTTATACCATTTACCTTTATTTTAACGCCTCCTGAATTTTTCTAGCAATTCTGATATTATCTCCCAGTC
>LFSJ01000038.1:356-890 GCA_001512695.1 Tepidanaerobacter sp. DTU063
CAATTTCCTCTGTGGTTGCTAAGCGATGTTCAATTTCAACGGCTTCTGCTGCATATCTCCTGCACATTGCCGTTAAGTCTGTATATCCTTCATGTATGAAATTACTAAGAAAGAATTCTACCGGCTTTTCCACACCCACATCGGCATATTTTCTAAAGGCTTGTACGGGAGTTAAGTTTTTAAACACTTTTCTCATTTTGTTTACCCCTTTCATCAATTGTTTTTCAATAATATATATCCGCCGGAGGGTGGGAATGTAAACCTCAAAAAACAAAAAACCGTCGAAGGTGTTTTAACCAATGACGGTTATACGCTTGCACAAGCAGACTTTTGTAATTGTTAATAAGTTCGAGTTAATGGACAATGAAGGATTTCTTATGTGATAAATACACCTTAAAGATTATGCTTTGTGCATAATGTGCTTGAATATTATTTCTGCGGCTTCCTTGGCAGAAATATTGCTTACATCAATTTTATATGTATCCATTTGAAAGTAGTTTTTTAATCTTGATACGCTTCTATTAATAACATCTT
>LFSJ01000038.1:945-20872 GCA_001512695.1 Tepidanaerobacter sp. DTU063
TTTGGTAAGAGTTTTTGCAGTTCTCTGCTTGTTGCGGTTTTCCCTACGCCCATAGTTCCATTTATAAAAATGAGATTTTTCATTTTTACTTTACATCTCCAAAATTTACAGAATACCTAATTGATAGTTTCTACAACTGGACATTAAACATATAGAATGCGACATGGTTCATAATATGTTTTCTTCTTTTAATTCCTTTACTGCATTTTTTATTGCCATTTTAATTACAAAGTATAGAATAAATGCTGGTATAGCAATACATATTGGTAGCAAAATTAAACTTGCGAATAAATTTCTCATTATAAAAACACCTCCTGCTTTAAAATTTTTTGCACATAATGATACAACTGGATATGAAATATAAAAAATACAATTCCATGTAATTATCCTTACCATTTCCCACTAATACAAATAATCTGCATGACTTGTTAAAACATTTCCCGTTACGTTTACCATCTAATGTATTATATCACTATTATTAATAATACACCAAAAACAAAAACCGCCAAAGGTAAATAACCTATGACGGTATAGTATAAGCTCCGATATGTTGTATGAGTTTGAAGAAATCCAAGGTACAGCAAAGTTTTATCGCTTGGAAAATTGCGGAGCACGACGTGCTTTTTTGAGGCCGTATTTCTTCCTTTCCTTCATGCGCGGATCTCTTGTTAAATAGCCTGCTCTTTTGAGAAGGGGTTTGAAGTCGCCATCGATTTTAAGGAGAGCGCGAGCGATTCCATGGCGAATGGCGCCGGCCTGACCGGTAAATCCTCCGCCTTTAACAGATACGATTACATCAAATTTATCCAAGGCATCTAATTTTTCTAGAGGCCTTTTTACTTCAGCTTTTAAGGTTTCAAGGCCAAAGTAATCATCCAGTGACCTTTTGTTTACAATGATTTTCCCGGTGCCGGGCATTATCCATACTTTTGCGACGGCAGTCTTTCTCCTACCTGTAGCTAGTACCGCCTGTTTCATATCCTTCCTCCTTTCTCTTACTTGTCAAAAGAGAGTTCCTGTGGCTTTTGAGCTTCATGGGGATGCTCCGAGCCCTTGTATATTTTCAACTTCTTAATCATTTTACGTCCCAAAGCGTTGTGCGGCAGCATGCCCCACACGGCTTTGTATACGACTTTTTCGGGGCTTTTTTCCATGAGGCTTTTGAAGCTTTGAGCCTTGATCCCGCCCGGATAGCCTGTATGGTGATAATAGACTTTGTTGTCCATTTTCTTGCCCGTAAGTATGACTTTATCTGCATTAACGATAATTACGTAATCCCCTGTATCAACATGAGGTGTATATATGGGCTTGTGTTTGCCCCTTAAAATCATGGCCACTCTTGACGCAAGCCTGCCCAAAGGTTTGCCTGCAGCATCGATTACGTACCAGTCTCTTTTTACTTCTTCCTTCTTTGCCATGAATGAACTCATTGTTTTCCCTCCTTTTTTGCACAAGGTTATTTTATAATAGGCCTTTTTGTGTGTCAAGCACTGTTATTTTATGCGGAGATGTCAATAATTAACCTTTACAAGGCATAAGCCTTGGGCTGCAAGAGTTTTCCCTGCGTAAAACCTGTCCTTTGATTCGATGATGGAAGGCATTTCATCAGCATTCCTTTTGCCCGTACCCACATCCAGCAAGGTTCCGGCTATTATCCTTGCCATGTTGTATAAAAAGCCATTGGCTTCCATCTCAAGTTTCACTATATCGCCCTGTTTTACAATTTCCAGCCTCTGCACATGGCGCACGGTGGATTTCACCGGGCTCCCCGATGCCATAAATGCTTTAAAGTCATGGATGCCCACGAGGAATTGGGCAGCTCTTTTCATGGCATCAACATCTAACGGATGGGGGCAGAAGTAGCTGTATCTCCTGTAAATGGGCGATGGAAACTTTGAATTGTAAATGGTATAGCTGTAAATCTTGGATTTTGCCCAAAACCGAGCGTGAAAGTCCTCGGGCACAATCTCGGCGTCTTTTACAACTATGTCATCCGGCAGCTTGCTGTTGATGGCGTAGGGCAGTTTGTCTATGGGAATGCGGGTATTTGTCTTAAAATTAGCTACCTGGCCTAGTGCATGAACTCCGCTGTCTGTGCGGCCGGAGCCTATTACATGAACATTTTCACCGGTTACAGAGCTGATCGCCTTTTCCAGGACTTCCTGGATGGATAGGGCGTTTTTCTGCCTCTGCCAACCGCAATATGCTGTTCCGTCATATTCCAGCAGTATTTTTACGTTCATACAGCATACACCTGCTACATAAAACGGCTTGCAATGCCACCGATGGCAAATAATACAAAAACCGCATATGTTGCTATGTCAAGAGATGTCATTTTTAATTCCTTCAGCCTGGTCCTGTTCTCGCCGCCTCGGTAACACCTGGCTTCCATGGCCATTGCCAAATCATCCGCCCTTCTGAAGGCACTGATGAAAAGGGGAACTAGCAGGGGAACCATGTTTTTGGCCCGATTTATCAAGTTGCCGCTTTCAAAGTCCGCCCCTCTTGCCATCTGGGCCTTCATGATCTTATCGGTCTCCTCCAGCAATGTGGGGATAAACCTCAAGGCTATTGTCATCATCATGGCCAGTTCATGTGCCGGCACACCAATTTTCCTAAAGGGCGAAAGTAGCCTTTCTATGCCGTCGGTCAGCGCTATGGGTGACGTTGTCAAGGTTAAAATGGATGTGCCCGTAATCAACAGGATCAGGCGTATGGCCATAAAAGCACCCTGTGAAAGACCCTCATAGGTTATATCCAGGGGGCCTAACTCATAAATCACCCGACCTTTTACCATGAAGGAATTTAACACAAAGGTGAGTGCAATTATTAATACCAGTGGCTTAAGCCCTTTTACCAAGTATCTAACCGGAATCCTGGATAGCAATGTAGCAAGTATCAAAAAAGCTGCAGGGAAAATATATCCGTAAAAGTTGTTGAGGGCAAACAGAAGTATCATGTATGCCAGAGTTAAAATAATCTTGGTCCTAGGGTCCAAGCGATGCACTATGGAATTACCCGGAATGTATTGTCCGATTGTTATCTCACGCAAGGCCCTTCCCCCTTATTTTTTTTAAAATTTCCTCTCTGGCTTCTTCAACAGTCAAAATATCCGACGATACATCTTTGCCCCTGCCTTTGAGTTTTATCATTAGTTCCGTAACTTGCGGTATGCCAAGGCCCATCTCCACGAGGCTTTCATAATCCTGAAAGATTTCCCTGGGATTGCCCTGGCAGACCATCCGGCCTTTGTACATCACCGCCAGTTTATCTACAATCTTGGCTATATCCTCCATGCTGTGTGAAACTAATATTACCGTCAGATTCTGCTTTTGTTTCAGGTCAACAATTTCCTGTAAAATCTCATCTCTGCCTCTAGGGTCAAGGCCTGCCGTAGGCTCATCTAATACCAACACCTCAGGTTTCATGGCCAATACCCCGGCAATGGCCACCCTTCGCATCTGCCCACCGCTGAGCTCAAAGGGTGATTTATCCTTCACTTCCTCATATGAGAGGCCTACCAGCTCCAAGGCTTCCTTAACCCTTTTGGAAACCTCCTCTTCCGCAAGGCCCATGTTCTTGGGGCCGAAGGCCACATCCTGCGCCACGGTCTCTTCGAACAGTTGATGCTCGGGGTACTGAAAGACCAGGCCGACTTTTTGCCTGATGGACTTTAGGCTCACATCTTTGCCGTGGATATTCTTCCCATCGATGATGATTTCACCGGATGTGGGCTTTAAAAGTCCGTTTAAGTGTTGAATGAGGGTAGACTTGCCCGAACCTGTATGACCAATAAGTCCCCAAAACTCCCCGTCGTTTATGGTCCAATCAATGTCCTTTATTGCCACAGACTCAAAGGGCGTATTCGGCATGTAGATATGGGTTAGCTTTCTCACATCAATTGACATAGACAATCCACCATTTCCTCAACAGTTAATATATCTCTTGGCAAGGGGACATTGTCTTTTGCCAGCAGGTAGGCAAGTTCCGTGACCTGAGGCACATCCAGGCCGTACTGTTTTAGTTTTTCAACCTGGCTGAAAATCTCGTTGGGCTTCCCTTCCATTACTATCCTGCCTTTTTCCATGACCAGGACCCTGTCGGCACAAACCGCCTCTTGCATGAAATGGGTAATTAAGATGACAGTTTTGCCTTCTTGCCGATTGAGTTTTGTTACCGTCGAAATTACTTCCTTTCTGCCAACAGGGTCAAGCATGGCGGTAGGCTCATCGAGGATGATACAATCGGGTTTCATGGCCAGTATCCCCGCTATCGCCACCCGCTGCTTTTGACCCCCTGACAGGAGGTGGGGAGCCTTATTGGCAAATTCAGTAAGTTCAACGGTTCTAAGGGCCTCATCGATGCGCCGCCGTATTTCCTCCGGCGCAATCCCCAGGTTTTCCGGTCCGAAGGCCACATCCTCTTCCACGACGGTGGCCACGATTTGGTTGTCGGGATTCTGAAATACCATACCGGCTTTTCGCCTTATTTCCCATATTTTATCCTTGTCCTTGGTGTTAAGGCCATCTACAAAGACATCGCCCTTGGTAGGCACGAAGATGCCGTTAAAGAGTTTGGCCAGCGTCGACTTTCCGGAACCGTTTGGCCCTATGATGGCCACAAACTCGCCTGGCTTAATCGTCAAATTTATGTTATTCAGTGCCAGGCTGCTATCGGCAGAATACTGGTAATACACATTCTTTGCAGTTATTTCGGCGGTTATTTTCACCGCCCCCTTTACATCTTTCTATTCTACAAGCTCCAGCACGGCTAAAGGTGTAGAGTCACCCCGGCGAAGACCTATTTTTGTCAATCTCACGTAACCGCCGTTCCGGTCCTGGTATTTGGGTGCTATTTTATCAAACAAATTCTTGACGGTAGTCTCATCCAGCAACTCGGCCAATACCAACCTTCTTGCTGCTAAATCGTTTTTCTTGGCCAGTGTTATCATCTTTTCAGCAATGCGACGGACTTCTTTTGCCCTAGTTTCGGTGGTTTCTATCCTGCCGTACCTGAAAAGGTCGGTTGTCAAGTTTTTCAACATCATTTTTCGATGTCCACTTGGCCTGCCCAGCTTCCGCATGTTCTCGCCTCCTTACTAATCATCTGGCTGTTTTAGTGATAGATTGAAAGCGGCAAGCTTTGATTCGACTTCCTGCAGGGATTTTTTACCCAGATTGCGCACTTTCATCATATCTTCTGCCGTTTTTTGGGTTAGTTCATATATCGTGTTTATACCTGCCCGCTTCAAGCAGTTATATGACCGAACCGAGAGGTCCAGCTCTTCAATGGGCATTTCAAGTATTTTCTGCATGTCGTCTTTTTCCGTTTCAACAGGTTCCTCTTCGGTCTGAACCTGGTCGGTTAAACCTAAGAACAGATTGAAATGATCTATGAGGATTTTGGCAGCAGTACTTACTGCATCATCCGGCTTTATGGCGCCGTTGGTCCAAATCTCCATCGTCAGTTTGTCATAGTCGGTCCTCTGCCCTACCCGGGTATTTTCCACGTTAAAGTTTACCTTGTGCACAGGAGTAAAGATAGAGTCAATAGCTATAACACCTATCGGCTGGTTGGATTTTTTGTTCCTGTCCGCAGTGACATAGCCCCTGCCCTTTTCCAGCGTGAGTTCCATGAAGAGTTTTGCATCTTTTTCCAGGGTAGCTATGTGAAGGTCGGGATTTAATATTTCCACATCGGCATCGGCAATGATATCCTTAGCCTTGACCTCGCCTTCACCCTGTGCCTCGATTCTAAGCAGTTTCGGCTCGTCACCGTGCATTAAAAAGGATAGCTGCTTGATGCTCATGATAATCTCGGTGGTGTCCTCGGTGACGCCTGGTATCGTGGAAAACTCATGCTGCACACCTTCTATTTTTATGGAAGTAATGGCAGCTCCCGGTATTGAAGAGAGTAGGACGCGGCGCAATGAGTTGCCAAGGGTTGTGCCGTAGCCTCTTTCCAAAGGTTCTACGACAATCTTTCCGTAAGTATTGTCTTCACTTTTTTCTACCAACTCAATCCTCGGCTTTTCAATTTCTATCATCTAACACATGACCCTCCTTAAATTGTTTTTTGGATGAGGGTTATCATATTACTTTGAATAAAGCTCTACTATCAGCTGTTCCTGGAGTGGAACATCTATATCTTCCCGATTTGGCAGGTAATTGACTTGTCCGGTGAGGGTTTCGAAATTCACCGAAAGCCACTCGGGCACAACCTTGGATTCGCCTGCTTCGGCTATTTCCTTGAACATGCCAAGACTTCTGCTCTTTTCCCTGATCGCTATTACATCTTTCTCCTTCACAAGATATGACGGTATTGTAACCCTCTTGCCGTTGACCTCCACGTGGCCGTACCTGACTATTTGCCTGGCCTGTGGCCTTGAAGGTGCAAAGCCCATGCGATATATGACATTGTCCAAACGTGATTCTAAAAGTCTCAGCAGATTTTCACCGGTTACGCCTTTTTGCCTCACGGCCTCTTCGTAGTAGCTTCTAAACTGGCGCTCTAAAACGCCGTATATTCTCCTTGCCTTTTGCTTTTCTCTAAGCTGCAATCCGTATTCCGAAGCCTTGCGACGCATCTGGCCGTGCTGGCCTGGCGGATAGCCTCGTCTTTCTATTGCGCACTTGGAGCTATAGCAACGGTCGCCTTTAAGGTAGAGCTTCACGCCTTCCCTACGGCAAAGTCGGCAAACCGGACCTGTATATCTAGCCATCTTTCTTTTTACACCTCCTGTAAATTAAACCCTTCTTCTTTTTGGTGGTCTGCAACCATTGTGAGGAATGGGAGTAACGTCTTTTATCATATTGACCTCTAGGCCTGCAGCCTGCAGTGAACGGATAGCCGCCTCTCTTCCTCCGCCCGGACCTTTCACGTAAACTTCAACAGACCTCATTCCGTATTCCATGGCCTGTTTTGCCGCTGCTTCGGCAGCCATCTGTGCTGCAAAAGGTGTGCCCTTGCGGGACCCCTTAAAGCCTACAGTTCCTGCGCTGGCCCATGTTACTGGTTTACCAGCTTCGTCAGTTATGGTAACTATTGTATTGTTAAAGGTTGAATGTATATAAACATTTCCCTTTTCAACGCGCCTTTTTTCCTTACGTCTTCTAGCTGGCTTTGCCATATTTTTTCACCTCCGGATTCTTTACTTGCGTTTTGCTCCTACGGTTTTGGCGGGACCTTTGCGGGTTCTGGCATTGGTCCTGGTCCTCTGGCCCCTGACCGGAAGTCCCCGGCGGTGGCGAAGGCCCCTGTAACAGCCGATCTCCGTTAGCCGCTTAATATTGAGGGCAACTTCCCTTCTCAGATCACCTTCAACCTTGTGATTCTTGTCGATGATCTCTCTCAGCCTTGTGATTTCTCGCTCCGTTAAATCCTTTACTCGGGTATCCGGATTTACATCGGCTTCTTTGAGAATCTCTTTGGATTTTGAAAGGCCAATGCCATAAATATATGTCAATGCGACTTCAACACGCTTTTCTCTTGGCAAATCAACACCGGCGATTCTAGCCACTTGCTGCACCTCCTTTTATTTAGCCCTGTTTTTGTTTATGCTTAGGATTTTCACATATAACCATGACTTTACCCTTACGCTTGATTATCTTGCATTTCTCGCAGATCTTCTTCACTGAGGGTCTTACCTTCATTGGAATTCCTCCTTCTGCCGTTTTCTACTTGAAGCGATATTTGATGCGGCCCCGGGTAAGATCATACGGAGATAATTCTACGGTAACCCTATCTCCTGGCAAAATCCTTATATAGTTCATTCGGATTTTACCGGAAACATGAGCTAAGATCACATGACCGTTCTTTAATTCTACCCGAAACATAGCGTTTGGAAGTGGTTCTAAAACGGTACCTTCAACTTCTATGACATCCTCTTTAGACAAGGTCCCACACCCCTCCTCATATCTGATTAGATTTGCCTTCCTGGCTTACATCTATCAGTTCATTCAGGGCTTCTTTGATATCCTCATTGTTGATTTTTCGCTTCTTGGCTAATTTCTCTGCTATCAAGTCTGCTCTTTTATTAAGCATCTGTAAATGCTTGATTTTTTTCTTTTTGGGATTTTCTACCCTGCGCAAATCCCCATCGACTACATATACATAGTTTTCGTCAATTATATCTATGATAACCATGTACCGCCCCTTGTCACGACCGGCAATAGATTTTGCCAGCTGTCCTAACATGAGTTGCGGCATAAAAACACCTTCCTACATCATAGTCAGTATTTCCGGCTCGCCATCCGTTATGGCAACTGTGTTTTCATAGTGAGCCGAAAGACTGCCATCCTTCGTAACAACCGTCCAGTTGTTTTTCAGCGTGTAAACCTCAAATTCCCCCAGATTCACCATGGGCTCAATGGCCAGTGTCATCCCGGCCCTAAGTCTCGGGCCTTTTCCTGGTGGACCGAAATTCGGTATCTGCGGATCTTCATGCATATTTTGCCCGATACCGTGACCTACGTAGTCCCTCACTACCGAATAGTTGTGCCCTTCTACATAGCTTTGAATGGCATGGGATATGTCAGAGAGCCTGTATCCCTGTTTTGCAAAAGCTATGCCTTCAAAAAAGCTCTGCTTAGTAACTTCAATGAGTTTGAGGGCATCGTCACTTACCTGGCCTACCGGGAATGTTCGAGCTGCATCACCGTAGTAGCCTTGAAATACAGCACCTATGTCTATACTAATAATATCACCATCTTGTAGCCGTCTTAATCCAGGAATCCCATGTACTACCTCTTCATTTATCGAAGCACATATGGATGCCGGAAAACCCCTGTAGCCTTTGAAGGCTGGAGTTGCATCGTGGCTCAAGATGAGCTCCTCGGCAATTTTATCAAGTTCGATAGTTGTTATTCCGGGCTTTACATGCTTTTCTATCTCTTCCAGCGCAAGTGCCGTAATTTCACCGGCTCTTCGCATAAGCTCGATTTCCCTTGGAGATTTTAGAACAATCATGATTTTACACCTTCAAGATAACTTTTTATATCTTCAAAGACATCGTCAATGGCCTTTGAACCGTCAACGGTTACCAACAGCTTTTGGCGATCGTAATAATCGATAAGTGGGGTTGTTTGAGTTTCATACACCTGCAATCGCTTTTTTACGGTCTCTTCCTCATCATCCTTGCGAATCACGAGCTCTCCTCCACAGTTGTCGCATATCCCGGCTTTTTTCGGGGGACTGAACTTTATGTGGAAGCTCGCTCCGCAATTTTTGCATGTCCGCCTGCCGGTAAACCTTTCGATGAGCTTTGCCTGCTCCACTTGAATCTTGATTACAATGTCCAGGCTGAGCTTTTCTTCCTTTAAAAATCCATCGAGACTTTCCGCCTGCCCTAGCGTCCTCGGAAAACCGTCCAGCAAAAAACCCCTCTCGCAGTCCAGCATTTTAAGCCTGTCCTTGACCATGCCATCTATTATTTCATCCGGAACCAAAAGACCTCTATCAAGGTATTCGCCGGCCTTTTTGCCGAGCGGAGTATTTTCCTGGACTGCCTTTCTCAATAGTTCACCCGTCGAAATATGGCAAATCTCATATTCCTCCGAAATCTTCTTTGCTTGGGTACCCTTGCCTGCTCCGGGAGGGCCCAGCAAGACAATCCTCAATTCAAATCACTCCTACTTTAAGAATCCCTGGTAATGTCTCATGAGCATCTGCGCTTCGATGGATTTCATGGTCTCTAAAGCTACACCAACTACGATCAAGAGAGCGGTGCCTCCAAAGGATATATTTAATCCGGATATGGCAGTCATGAAATAGGGCAGTAGGGCAATGGCTGCCAAAAATAGGGCGCCTACCAGTGTTATCCTGTTCACTATGCGGCTGATGTATTCGGCCGTCGGTCTACCCGGGCGAATACCTGGGATAAAGCCGCCGTACTTTTTCATATTGTTTGCTACATCTACAGGATTGAAGGTTACGGCCGTGTAAAAATAGGTGAAAAACACGATAAGCATGGCGTATAGCACCGCATACAGCCATCCGCTGGGCTGCAAGAACTCAGCTATACTCGTCATGAACTTGCTGCTTGGGAAAAAGCCGGCCAACGTACTGGGAAACATCAGGATTGACATTGCGAATATTACAGGGATAACGCCTGCCGAATTCAGCTTAATCGGCATGTGAGTCGATTGACCGCCATATACTCTGCGTCCCACTATTCGCTTGGCATACTGCACTGGCAGTCTGCGTTCCGCTTCCTGCACGGCAATAACTCCCACGATTACCGCTACTCCTAAAATCGCAATAACAGCCAACAAGAGTATATTGATAGTGCCCACTCTTACTAAGGCATAGGTCTGAATGATGCTAGCCGGAATTCTGGACACGATACCGGTAAAGATTAGCAGGGAAATGCCGTTGCCTATGCCTTTTTCGGTAATTTGCTCACCCAGCCACATCAAAAACGCAGTACCTGCGGTAAGGCTGACTATTACCACGATATTGCTCAAAAACCCTGGCTTCATGGCGCTCTTAAAGCCTATTGAAAGGCCCGTCGCCTGGATCAGCCCTAAAATGACCGTCCCGTAACGGGTGTACTGGGCAATTATCTTGCGCCCCGCCTCTCCTTCCTTGGCTAGCTCTTCTAGCCGGGGAATGACTATGGTCAAGAGCTGCATGATAATAGAAGCATTAATGTAAGGCGTGATACTCATGGCAAAGACCGAAAACTGGCTAAATGCACCACCGGCAATGATGTCAAAAAACCCGAGCAGTGCTCCTCTTTCAACGATTGACCGCACAGCAGCAGGGTCCATCCTAGGAACCGGTATAAAGGTCCCCATCCTGAACAGCAATAACATCAACGCAGTATACTTAATCCGCCTTCTTAAATCCGGTATTTTCCAGGCATTTCTCAGGGCTTCCAGCATCTTAAATCACCTCTGTCTTTCCACCGGCTGCTTCTATCTTCTCTTTAGCCGTTTCTGAGAAAGCGTGGGCTACTACGTGGAGTCTTACATCGAGCTGGCCGTCACCAAGGATTTTTACACCGTCCTTTATTTTTTTGATTATGCCTTTTTCAACCAGCAGCTCCGGAGTAACTTTTGTATCTTCATCGAATCTGTTTAACTCATCCACGTTTATTGCTACAAATTGTTTTTTGAAAATGTTTGTGAAACCTCTCTTGGGAATGCGTCTGTACAGGGGCATCTGGCCGCCTTCAAATCCGGGTCGCACTCCGCCGCCGCTCCGGGCATTCTGGCCTTTGTGACCCCTGGTAGAGGTTTTGCCGCGTCCCGAACCTATTCCTCTGCCAACTCTTTTAGCTTTCTTGCTTGAACCTTCAGCCGGAGCAAGATCATGCAATCTCATTGCTTGCACCTCCTCTTTGCTTTATCCTAATATTTCCTCTACAGTCTTGCCGCGAAGTTTTGCCACTTCTTCAGCCCGCTTCAATTGTTTCAGTGCTTCTATAGTTGCATTTACCATGTTTCTGGCATTGGCAGAACCTAAAGACTTGCTCACGATGTCCGTGATTCCTGCCAGTTCCACAACTGCTCTCACAGGACCCCCTGCGATAACTCCCGTTCCCTCGGGGGCCGGCTTTAATAAGACTCTTCCTGCTCCAAAAATCCCGAGACTCTCATGGGGGATAGTTCCGTCCAGTATTGGGACCTCAATTAAATTCTTTTTGGCATCCTCGATGCCTTTGCGAATAGCTTCGGGTATCTCCTGGGCCTTGCCGTTACCTACTCCTACCTGGCCTTTTTTATTTCCAACCACGACTAAAACGGAAAACCTAAAGTTTTTGCCCCCTTTAACAACCTTAGCTACTCTTTTTATGGAAACAACCCTTTCGACAAATTCACTTTCTTCCACGTTTCTATTCCTGTGCTGCAAAGTTGTACCTCCCTTCTAAAAGTCTAATCCGGCTTCTCTGGCTGCGTCTGCCAGCGCTTTTACCCGGCCGTGATATATATAACCGCTGCGGTCAAAGGTCACCGCACGAATTCCCTTCTCCAAAGCTTTTCTTGCAATAAGGTCGCCTACCAGTTTTGCCGACTCAATATTGGCACCGGTCACCTTATCTCTTATAGCAGGGTCAAGGGTGGATGCTGCAACCAGTGTGTGTCCCTGTTCGTCGTTTATTATTTGAGCGTAGATGTGCTTTTCGCTCTTGTAGACACACAGGCGCGGTCTTTCTTCTGTGCCAAAGACCTTCTTGCGAACCCTAAGATGCCTTCTTTTTCGGGCTACGTTGCGCGATTCCTTTTTTAGCATATGTTTCCCTCCCTATAGCTTATTACGCTCCAGTCTTACCTTCTTTGCGACGTACAACCTCGTCTTCGTACCTGATACCCTTGCCTTTATACGGTTCGGGTTCTCTAACCGCTCTTATATTCGCCGCAATTTGGCCTACCAGTTCCTTATCAATACCTTTTACGATAATCCTGTTAGGAGCGGGCACTTCAAACTCTATCCCTTCTGGGGGTTCAAATTCAACAGGGTGGGAGTAACCAACCGTTAAAGTCAGCTTTTTGCCCTGCAATGCCGCTCTGTAACCTACACCTTCTAATACGAGGACCTTCTGAAAACCTCCCACAACACCTGCAATCATGTTGTTTATCAATGAACGGGTCAGGCCGTGTAATGCTCTATGGTTTTTTTGGTCTGAAGGGCGCTCAACTATAATATTTGAATCCTCGGTTTTGATTATTATGTCGTTGTGAAACTCCCGGCTCAAACTGCCCTTTGGCCCTTTGACTGTTACTTTGTTGTTTTCTACGGTCACTTGAACTCCCTCAGGGATTGCAACTGGCATTTTGCCAATTCTAGACATATGTCTCACCTCCAAGTCTATTCAACTACTACCATACGTAGCAAATTACCTCGCCGCCAATTTGCAGTTTCCTTGCCTCTTTGTCGGTCATGATTCCCTTTGATGTGGAAAGAATGACCGTCCCTATGCCACCCATAACCTTGGGTATCTCGTTTTTGTTGGCGTATATCCTAAGGCCCGGTTTCGAAATCCTCTTAATTCCGGTTATAACTTTCTGTTTGTTGGGTCCGTATTTCAAGTAAACTTTCAAAATTCCCTGCTTGCCATCATCTATAACCTCATAATCCTTTATATAGCCCTCTTCCTTTAGCGTCTTGGCAATGGCAACCTTCATCTTGGAACTTGGAATGTCAACTTCAGGATGACCCACATCATTTGCATTGCGAATGCGGGTTAACATATCTGCAATTACGTCCGTCATAGCCAATGAAACTACCTCCCTTCATATAACTCTACTTACCAGCTAGCTTTCTTAACTCCAGGGATCTCACCGCGATGGGCAAGTTCTCTAAAACATATCCTGCACAAGCCAAATTTGCGCAAATAGGCGTGTGGCCTGCCGCAAATCTTGCACCTGTTATACTGTCTTGTTGAAAACTTTGCTGGGCGCTTCTGCTTAGCGATTAAAGATTTTTTGGCCAAGCTTTTCCCTCCTTCCGTTTATGCAAAAGGCATACCCAGGTGTTTTAACAGCTCCCGGGCCTCTTCATCGGTTTTTGCGGTAGTGACTATGGTTATATCCATGCCCCTGACCCTGTCAATATTGTCATAGTTTATCTCGGGGAAAATCAGCTGTTCTCTAATTCCTAAGGTATAATTCCCCCTGCCGTCAAAGGCGTCGGGTGATACCCCTCTAAAGTCTCTAACTCTCGGCAGGTTTATGTTAAACAGTTTGTCTAGGAAGTCGTACATCCTTTGTGATCTAAGAGTAACCTTGGCTCCCACAGGCATGCCTGTGCGCAGCTTAAAGGCTGCTATGGATTTGCGGGCTCTCGTTACAATTGGCTTTTGCCCCGTAATTGTTGCCAAATCATTGGTGGCAGATTCGATGGCCTTCGGGTTTTCCCTCGCATCGTTGATTCCCATGTTGACGACGACTTTTTCCAAGCGGGGCACTTCCATGATATTTTTATAATTGAACTTTTGCATCATAGCAGGTACAACTTCGTTGAAATACTTGTCTCTCAATCTAGACATTAAGCTACCTCCCTTCCTGTCTATCTATCCAAAATCTCCTGGCAGTTTTTACAAATCCGTACTTTTGACCCATCTTCCAACACTTTATGGCCTATCCGGGTAGGTTTATTGCACTTTCCACATACTACCATAAGCTTAGAGGTGTAGATGGGGAGCTCTATCTGAATTATGCCGCCCTGGTCAATACCGGGTCTGGGTTTTTGGTGCTTGCTTGCCATGTTTACGCCTTCCACTATGGCCTTTTTCTTCCTTGGGAAGACTTTAATTACCTTGCCTTTTTTGCCTTTATCCTTTCCCGAGATGACGCAAACCGTATCGCCTCTCTTTACATGGACCTTTTCCAAGAAACACACCTCCTCATGAGACACTGAACGTGCTTATTATTATGGGATAAAGCGGAATTTACAGCACTTCCGGAGCTAAAGATATGATTTTCATATAGTCCTTTTCTCTCAGTTCCCTGGCCACAGGACCAAATATACGCGTACCCCGGGGGTTTTTGTCATCATTTATGATAACCGCAGCATTTTCATCAAATCTAATATATGAGCCGTCCCGGCGTTGCAGTCCCTTTTTAGTTCTGACGATAACCGCCTTAACAACGTCTCCCTTTTTAACAACGCCGTCGGGTGTTGCACTTTTCACCGATGCCACAATTACGTCTCCGATATTGGCATATTTACGCCTAGAACCGCCCAAGACTTTTATGCACATCAATTCCTTAGCGCCGGTGTTATCAGCTACGTTGAGTCTTGTTTGAACTTGAATCATGTAAAAAACCTCCCTTCCCTACTCGGCTTTCCGTATAATTTTAACCAGCCTCCAGCGTTTATGACGGCTAAGGGGTCTTGTCTCCATGATGGTGACAACATCGCCTACTCTGCACTCGTTGTTTTCATCATGTGCCTTGAATTTCTTTGTCCTCTTTATAATCTTGCCGTACAGGGGATGTCTCATCAATCTCTCTACGGCAACTACTATGGTCTTATCCATTTTATCACTGACTACTACTCCAGTGCGGACCTTTCTATTATTGCGTTCGGCCACATTTATCCCTCCTTTTCATATCACTTTTGGCTGTCGAGCTTTATTTTCTCGTTTTGTCTTTCCGTGAGGACAGTCTTAATACGGGCAATAGTCTTTCTGACTTCACGGATTCTCATCGGATTGTCAAGCTGACCGGTAGCTGCTTGAAAGCGGAGGTTAAACAGTTCGCCTTTTAGGTCCTTTTCCTTCTGCAATAGCTCCTGATCAGATAGCTCTCGAATCTGCTTAAGCTTCATTTGCATCACCGCCCACTTCTACGCGTTTTACTATCTTTGTCTTAATCGGTAACTTATGAGAGGCGAGAGTCAAAGCCTCCTTAGCCACTCCTTCAGAAACCCCGGCTAGCTCAAACATTACGCGACCTGGCTTTACGACTGCAACCCACATTTCAGGAGAACCTTTACCGCTTCCCATGCGAGTTTCGGCGGGCTTTTTCGTTACCGGCTTATCTGGAAATATTTTTATCCAAACTTTGCCGCCCCTTCTGATGTACCTTGTCATGGCTACACGAGCGGCTTCAATTTGTTGGCTTGTAATCCACGCAGCTTCTAGGGCCTGTAGGCCGAATTCGCCGTAGGTAACCTGGTTACCCTTGTTTGCCTTGCCCTTCATCACGCCGCGCTGTTGTTTTCTAAACTTGACCCGCTTCGGCATCAACATTGTCTGTTACTCCCCCTTCCTCGGGATTTTGCTTTTGTCTTGTCGGAAGGACTTCACCTTTGTAAATCCAAACCTTAACTCCGATTCTGCCATATGTGGTATGGGCTTCTGCAAATCCGTAATCAATATCAGCCCTTAAAGTCTGCAGCGGGATGGTCCCTTCATGGTACATCTCGGACCGTGCAATTTCTGCACCGCCAAGTCTACCGCTGACCATTGTCTTTATGCCTTTAGCTCCCGACTTTAACGCCCTGGATATGGCCTGCTTCATGGCCCTTCTGAAAGATATGCGCCTTTCCAGCTGTGATGCAATGTTTTCTGCCACAAGCTGAGCGTCAATATCGGGGTTTTTGATTTCTACTACATTTATCGAAACCTGCTTGTCGGTCATTTGCTCTAGTTCTGCCTTTAATTCATCTACGCCGCTGCCGCCTTTGCCGATTACCATTCCGGGTTTTGCAGTGTTGACCGTAACTCTTATGCGTTTTGCCGCCCGCTCAATCTCAATTCTCGAAATACCTGCCTGGTACAGTTTTTTCTTAATGTACTGACGGATTTTGTAGTCTTCTAAAAGCTGGTCTGCAAAGTCCTTCTCCGAATACCACCTTGAGTCCCAATCTTTAATTATACCTACTCTCAACCCATGAGGGTGTATCTTTTGACCCAAAACCTATCCCTCCTTTTCCTTTAAAACTATCGTAATATGGCTGGTCTTCTTGTGTATTGAATAAACTCTACCCTGAGCTCTTGGTCTATACCGCTTCATTATTGGGCCTTGGTCGGCATAGCACTGGGAAATATACAGGGCGTCCCTGTTCATGTCGAAGTTGTTTTCTGCATTTGCTATAGCTGAACGCAGCAATTTTTCCAGTAATGGCGAGGCCGCTTTTGGCGTAAACCTCAATATGGTTAAGGCTTCATCTACATGTTTTCCCCTGATAAGGTCTAAAACGACTCTAACTTTGCTCGGTGAAATCCTGACATATCTAGCCCGTGCCCTCGCTTCCAACTTGCATACCTCCTTTGCTAGCTTATTAAATCTAATTATTTCAGTGCAGTGGACCTTTCGGTATGTGAACCGTGGCCTCTAAAAGTCCTGGTAGGTGCAAATTCACCTAATTTGTGGCCCACCATATCTTCTGTTATATATACAGGGACATGCTTTCTGCCATCGTGGACAGCTATTGTGTGGCCCACCATTTCAGGAAATATAGTGGAAGCCCTGGACCAGGTCTTGATAACCTTTTTTTCCCGCTTCTTGTTCATCTCAACAATTCTAGCCAGGAGCTTTTTATCAACGAAGGGTCCTTTCTTTGTTGAACGACTCATTAAATTACCTCCCTTCTACTTACGGCGCTTGACAATATATTTATCTGAAGCTTTATTTTTCTTTCTAGTCTTATATCCAAGGGTAGGCTTGCCCCAAGGTGTAACAGGGCTCTTGCGGCCAATAGGAGCCTTGCCTTCGCCACCGCCGTGGGGATGGTCAACGGGATTCATTACAACACCGCGGACGTGTGGTCTCCTGTTCAGCCAGCGCGACCTGCCTGCCTTACCGATTGTGATATTCTCATGATCAATGTTGCCAACCTGACCTATAGTTGCCCGGCATTCTTCCGGTACCATTCGCATTTCTCCCGATGGCAGTCTGAGGGTCGCCATGCCGCCTTCCCTTGCCATCAGCTGAGCCGATGTACCTGCCGCCCTAACCATCTGGCCTCCCTTGCCCGGGACTAGCTCGATATTGTGAACTGTGGAACCCACAGGTATATCTACGAGTTTAAGGGCATTGCCCGGCCTGATATCTGCATTCTCACCGGACATAACGGTATCACCTACGCGAAGGCCGTCCGGGGCTAAAATATAGCGTTTTTCTCCATCTGCATAATGTAGGAGCGCTATATATGCCGTGCGATTGGGATCGTATTCAATGGCTGCTACTTTTGCAGGTATGCCATCTTTATCCCTCTTAAAATCGATAATTCTATATTTGCGCTTGTGGCCGCCGCCGCGATGTCTCATGGTCATTCTGCCTTGCATGTTGCGGCCGGCTTTATTTTTCAGTATTTCCACCAAGGACCGCTCGGGCTTTTTCTTGGTTATTTCCTCAAAAGTAGGAACGCTCATAAACCTGCGGCCCGGAGTGGTGGGCTTAAACTTTTTTATAGCCACGTTGTTCCCTCCTTCTCTATGTCAAATCAAAAGCCGTACTTGCTTTAAACTATAGTCCTTCGAAGAATTCGATGGTTTTACTGTCTTCAGTTAAAGTGACAATGGCTTTTTTCCAATCGGGCCTTTTCCCTTCAAATCGGCCCATGCGCTTCATTTTGCCTCTCATGTTGATGGTGTTGACTTTTGCAACTTTTACTCCAAAAATCGCCTCTACAGCATTCTTTATTTCGGTTTTGTTGGAATTTTTATCAACTACAAAGACGTATTTTCTATCCTGCTGCAAATCCATGCTCTTTTCCGTAATCCAGGGGCGAATGATGATGTCATGCGGATGTTTCATCCTGCATACACCTCCTCTACCCGTTTAGCCGCTTCTTGCGTCATTATCAGGTAATCGTGATTTAAGATGTCATATACGTTTAAGGTGTTGACGTATGTGGTCTTTACTCCGGGTATGTTACGTGCAGATTTTACGACATTTTCATCTTTATCGGCAATAACTATTAAAGACTTTTTGTCAACCTTTAAATTGCTTAAAATGGAAACCATTTGCTTGGTCTTGGGTGCTTCCATCGTCAAGCTATCCAGCAGAATGAGTTCATTCTCCTTGGTTTTTGCACTTAGAGCTGATTTTAAGGCAAATCTCTTCAGCTTCTTAGGCATTTTCATGCTAAAGGAGCGAGGCTTGGGTCCGAACACTATTCCACCTTTTCTCCATATGGGTGACCTTATGCTGCCGTGCCTTGCTCTTCCGGTGCCCTTCTGGCGCCAGGGCTTTCTTCCGCCGCCGGAAACTTCAGCCCTTGTCAAGGTACTGGCGGTTCCCAGCCTTTGGTTTGCCAGATAGCTTAGAACGGCGCGGTGCATTATATCTGGCCTTATCTCGACACCGAAGACCTCGTCGGAAAGTTCTATTTCCCCTACTTTATCTCCTTGGATGTTATATAATGCTACTTTCGGCATTGGGCTCCTCCTTTCACTGTTAGTTTCTGCCCTTTACGGTGTTTTTGATATAGAGTAATGATTTTCTGGGTCCTGGTATTGAACCCTTGATTATCAAAAGGTTGTTATCGGGGTCCACTTTGACTACTTCCAGGTTTTGTACCGTGACCTTCTTTGCTCCTTTATGCCCCGCGGCTTTTAAGCCCTTAACGACTTTCCCGACACCGGCAGCACCTATGGAACCTACGATTCTGTGAGATTTTGAGCCGTGAGACATAGGGCCCCGTCTAAAGTTCCAACGCTTAATGGTTCCTGCAAAGCCCTTACCCTTTGATATGCCCGTTACATCAACTTTGTCTCCGGGCTGGAAAATGTCGACCTTTATTTCGTCACCAACGTTGTACTTGTCGGCATCCTTGATTTTAAATTCCTTTAAGTACCGCTTAAATGGTACTTGGCTCTTTTTGAATTGGCCTTGCAGGGGCTTGTTTAATTTTTTTTCTTTGATATCTTCATAGCCAACTTGTATAGCACTGTAGCCGTCATTTTCTAAGGTCCTTTTGCGAACTACAATGCATGGCCCGGCCTGCACCAAGGTAACAGGTAAAGATTCACCTGTATCGCTAAAAATCTGAGTCATACCGATTTTTTTGCCTAATATGGCCTTTGAAATCATCTAAGTCACCTCCCATTGCTACAGCTTTATCTCAATATCTACTCCTGCGGGCAAATCCAATCTCATAAGAGCGTCAACGGTTTTTTGGTTGGGTTGTTTAATATCAATTAATCTCTTATGGGTCCTGGATTCAAACTGTTCTCGGGAATCCTTGTACTTGTGCGGAGCCCGAAGTATGGTTATGATACTCCGGTCCGTGGGTAAAGGTATGGGTCCCGATACTTTGGCCCCGGTCCGCTTTGCCGTCTCTACAATTTTTTTGGCCGATTGGTCAAGAATTGCGTGGTCGAAAGCCTTTAAGCGAATTCTTATTTTTTGATGGGCCATTTGTGTCCCTCCTTACGTTCGGAATTATGGGTTTTTATTTTATTCAATTACCTCAGCTACTACGCCGGCACCTACGGTCTTGCCACCTTCGCGAATAGCAAATCTGAGACCCT
>LFSJ01000206.1 GCA_001512695.1 Tepidanaerobacter sp. DTU063
ACCTCATGACCAACATTTCCAAATCCGACAACTGCAATCCTTATCTTTTGCATATATTTCCCTCCGAACCCATAGGTACCGTTTTATTCGATTATCAATGAGCAAAAATCATGCCAAATATGTTTGGATGCGGAGGAATACAGCAGCTATTGAAATTTAAGAGGATACGAACATTTGCTATAAATGCAATATTCCGTAATTTTGAACTACATTTTACATGGTTTTTTCTAAGACCGCATGCAATCGAAAAATATAAGTCCGCTATTGCGAACCTTTGAGTTCACTACTGCGAACTAATTTTAATTTTTTAAAGAAATTTGTTTTTTTCATACCCAGTAGATTCATTGCCTGAGTTTTGTTTCCGCCAGTCATAATTAGAGCTTGCTTAATAGCCTGTATTTCTGTCTCTTGTATAAGATCTTTTAAGGGCCCTAGGCTCTTTATTTCCACTCGACCTGAAGTCGGCACAAATGAGGATTTTTTAATGTATTCCGGAAGATGGGAAGGCAATATAACAGGTCCATCTGCCATTACACATGAACGTTCTAATACATTCTCCAACTCTCTTACATTCCCGGGCCAATCGTATCTAAAGAAAATATTCATTACGTCTTCAGATATTTCAGTGCAGGCCTTGCCTGTTTGTTCCTGAAGTCTTGGCAGTAAGTGTTTTGTCAAAAGGTAAATATCCTCTTTCCGCTCTCTCAAAGGGGGTATTTTAACACAAATTACATTAATGCGGTAGAACAGGTCATCTCTGAATTCTCCCCTGGCCACCATTGACTCCAAGTCCTTATTGGTAGCGGTGATAATCCTTATATCCACCTTAATCGGCCGCACGCCCCCTACGCGAGTAAAACTTTTGCTGTGCATAACATGGAGCAGTTTAGCCTGAAGGGTTAGGGGGAGTTCTACAATTTCATCAAGAAAAATGCTTCCTCCATCCGCCATCTCGAACTTTCCCTTTTTTTCGGA
>LFSJ01000120.1:0-12145 GCA_001512695.1 Tepidanaerobacter sp. DTU063
TGCTAGAGGTACTTTGAAAAGCATTTTAGAACAAGCAGGTATTGGGCTTGATGATTTCTTAAATTATTTGTAGTTTATAAAGATATACTGCTCTTTAAGTCTTATCAAATTTACTTTTTTAGATATAATTTCTTTATTTACCATTTAGCAACGCTTCCTTTATCTTCTTTTTTGTAGATTTTAAGTAAGTCATTGTGGTAGCCTCTTTTCTTCTAAGTCATGGATTCCAATTTTTCCCTGAGTTCTCTAAGTAAGTGTATGTGATAATCTTTTATCTTTTTATAAATTGCTCTAGCTTCAGTTTCATCATATATATGAGATGTTTTATTTCTATCTATCATCATATCTATCCAACTATCGCCATCTGATATTATCTCAGTTTCAAAAGCTTTTTTTATTGAGTCTCGAGGGGTTTTTACTTGTATGCCTTTATACTCTAAATAGTCCTTTAACACTTTCCAAGAAAGTTCAAAGGTAAATTCAAATCTTTGAATGACACCATCAAATATAATTGAATCGTTGGTCTCGATACTAAGACCTTCTTCAAGCCTTGCCAGTGCACTTTTAAAATCTTCATATCGCTCTTGAAATCTACTCTCGCTCATATATGATGACACCATCCTTTAATATGTCATTTTTTAAATTCTCTTTATTTAACCTCTCATAATGAATTATATCAAAAGAAAGAGCTGTATTTATCTGATTTATTTCGTCAATCAATAGGTTAAAATCCTTGGGAGACATATCCTTTGAAAAGACAGCTATATCAATGTCAGATGTCTTTTTATGGTTACCTCTTGCTCTTGAACCAAATAGTATTGCTTTTTCTATGGTGCTGTTTTTTTGAAAAATCTCCGCAAGTCTTTTTTTAATTGATTCTTCAATATTATTATTTGTCATTTTTTTAAGTCACCATCCTTATAATGGTGTTATTAAAGATTCTTATCTTAACTGGAAATATTATACCATAAAAATACATTTTATAATATATGAAGCCATTATTTGGAGTTATAGTATTAGGCTAACTGCTGTTTATGGCATAATAGAATTGCATAAAACGGCAGCAAAAAGTGCATAGCTTAGCTATATCAGTTATTTCACTAAATCGACACCTTCATTGACTTTTATTATTGTATCTCGTTTTCTTCTTCATGTTTTCGCATATAAGCTAAAAACTTGAACAATATTTCTACAATGGGGATATCCTCCGCATCTTATAAAGAGGTTTTCTGTAAAAGATAAACACATGTCGGTTTAGCAAGCGCAGTCATCATATGTGTGAGGCAGCTCCGTATGCACTATTTCAAAGTAAATGTGTTATAATAAATAGCGAGGTGAGCATTATGAACATAAAAGTTACAGTCATTGTGACAAAAGAGGAAAACTGGTATGTAGCCAAATGTTTAGAAAACAGTGTTGCCTCCCAAGGAAAAACAATCGAGGAATCCCTTGAAAATCTTAAAGAAGCATTAGAACTCTATTATGAAGATAATATTCCAGAAGATATTAAGACACCTACTTTTATTACAACCTTGGAGGTTGCACTATAGTGGGTTCTAAATATCCTTTGCTTAAGCCGCAACAGATTATTAAAGTTCTTACTATTTTAGGGTTTGAAAAAGTTTCACAAAAAGGAAGTCATGCAAAATATAAGAAGGCTGGCAAGCCAAGTAAGATTGTTATTATTCCCATGCATGATGAAGTTGCTAGAGGTACTTTGAAAAGCATCTTANNAGACAAAGCCTCTTTACAAGCCCATACTGTATCTTACCTTACTTAAATCCTCACCTTTTTTAGGTTTCCTAAATACTAACAAATGCTCATGCATAATGAGAAAAAAGTTGTATTTTTCAACTTGTCTTTCCCAGTATGGGGTGGATTTGCAGTTGTGTTGAACTTTTATGATATCCTCTTTTAAGACAAATCCGTTTTTCAGGAAAAGATTCATTACATAAAAAGATAGAGGCACGTAGTGGCGGTTTTTTCTTGTGTTTGTATCTATCAATGTGTCATAAAACTTGTTTATCACAGCTTCAGAACTGTCAACTTTTAGTACCTTTAAGTATAATGAGTTCATGAAAAGACCCCCATACTATTCATAGTTCCTTATAAGTAATTCTTTTATGTCCCCCCGCTTTGAACCATCACAATTGATAAATCTTTTGGCATTTACTCGCTCTATTATAAAACCGGCATAAAGGCTGTCAAAAAAATCGTCATTTATGTCTACATTTTTAGGGTCAGAATTGCTTAATAGCAAAAAAGCTCCCCTTTTATCCATTTCTCTATAAAATTCAGATAACTTTATTTGATCTTCATCTGAAAACCCGTCTTTATCATAGCTTGTAAAGTTAGAAGTTTCATTTAGTGGCCTGTATGGAGGGTCAAAGTATACTAATGTATTTTCTGTAATAAATTTTTTACTTTCCTCAAAATCAGCAGCAAATATATGAGTATTATTAAGGGCCACGTGAACATTGAGCAGGTTTTCTCTATCGCATATGGTGGGTTTTTTGTACCTGCCAAAGGGTACATTGAATTTCCCCTTTTTGTTTTGCCGGAATAACCCGTTAAAACAGGTTTTGTTTAAAAATATTAAATAGGCTGCCCTTTTTATCCAGTCGCCGTTATAGTTTTCGTAATCAAAAGTTTCTTGCTGCCGGTTATACTCGTCTCTAGTTCTGTAATAATACTTTTTCCTCTCTTCTTCAGGCAATTTCAGATATTCCTTCTCTATTTTTTCAAGCTGGTAAATCAAATCATAAACATCCTTTTGAATGACCTTATATCCTACAGTTAATTCCACATTTATATCATATAAAAACGCTTCTTTTACCTCGTAGTTGCCTTTTAAATAAAAGAAAAAGGCACCTCCTCCTACAAAAGGTTCTACGTATCTTTCTATAGACTTCGACTCTTTTATTATGAATGGCAACCTACTGGCCAGTTCATCCAAAAGCTGGGTTTTTCCACCTGCCCATTTTACAAACGGTTTGGCTTCGACTTTATGGGTCTTGCCTTTTTCTAATGATTGTAATTTGCTTTTTTGCATTTTCTATCACGTCCTATGTTTGTATATATCTTTCAGTCATTATATCATATATTTGGTATAGATATTTTTTCGTCAAATAATTACAAATTCCTTCTATTCGGGTATAGTTACGAAAGAAATGAGATAGAACAAAAACACCGCTATAAAGCGGTAAAATTATATTTCTAGAGTCTATTTTTATAATGAATTCTGCTAGACCTACGTATCTAATCTCTAATGTATTTTTTACCGAGCATCTCTTCCATAAATTCTTTAACTTTATTTCTATCCAGCACATCGTGGCAGAATTGGTTGGAATAGTTCCTCAAACAACCGTAGCAACTTGTTCCTCCTTCTTCGCCGCCACAAGTACATTCTGAGACTATCTTTAGAGTCGCTTTTAAAACTTCTTCAAAATTGTTTTCTTGTATTATGCGTTTTACGTGGCCTGCGCCGCCAGGAACACTATCAAATAATACAAGGGCAGGGCTCGTGGGGTCTCCTGAATAGGCATAAAGGCAGCCATCGATATCTGTTCTTTCTATTTCCATGGAATAACTGACACCTTCTAAAATGCCGTACAAAACAGAAAGCCAAAAGCCATCTTCGTGCCTGTTGTAGTTTTTAAAACGTATTTGCAAAATATCAGTATGGAATTCAAAGCCGAGGGCAACCCTTTGCCAGGACCCATTGCATTTTTCCCCGTATGCAGTATTGTGGGTAAAATCTTTGATGCCATCATTTACAACAGCATATCCGCATTTTTCGCATACGAGAAAACCTTTGTATCCAGCATGATTGATTATGGCCAATCTTCCGTTTGCCATGGATATTAGTTCTGCGTGAATTCCATTAAAATCTACATCCGTTCTGGTATCCTCGGTGCCTCCTTCGGCATAATATTTTCTGGTTGTATAAGTCTTTCTGGGTTTTTCCATGGTTGGAGCTTTGGGGTTTTCTGAAATAAAACCGAACTCGGGAATGACAAAGACACCTCTATTTCGACCTATTCTGTTGCCGCAGGCAGAGCAGCTGCCTATTTGCTGCTTATCGTCATATAGGGTGCTTTCATAGTTCCCACAATGATCACAGATGGCATAGATCCTTTTAACCAGTTCCCTATCAGATAATTTCTTTAAATAACGACTGGTCCACAGAAGGCCAGCTGCTATAACTTGACTTCCTGGGGCATATTCGGACAATGCTAGCTGCATGTCGCGGTTTAAATCTAGCTGTTTCGCCTCATCACCATGGTGATATATTTGCAGATCCACTACATCAACAGGAAAGCCGTATTTTGGAAGTATGTTTTTTTGAGCTAAATAGTTTATCAAGCTCCTTCTTTTAAGGGTGTTTATAGTTTTATTCATTAGGTCTGCTTTACGATACTTTTTCTTCTTCACATAATAGTTTTGCATTGATTCCAATTGCTTTACATCACTGATGAGCTCGGTCTTCGCCCAACTGAGTAGGCCTTTTTCATCATCAATAAGTTTATTTACCCAACCCCATTCATCAATCTCTAGTTGCTTGTGCATATATTTGGGCACCACGGTTTTAATCGATGCAAGTAAATCCATTGGACGCCTTATCAAAAAGTTTTTGAAAAGCTCTACCCCATCTTTGTAATTGTAAAAGAAGTTTTCAACACTGCCGAAGAAATCAGCATGTTCCCTCCAAAATTTGGAAAATGCTATTGAAAAAACATGTCTTGAGATGATTTTTTCATTTTTCAACTCAAAATAAGGTGGCATGATTTCGCCTAATATGAGTCTTTTTGGGTTGTTATAATATGTTAAGTCATGGGATTTTCGCTGGGCAAAGGTTAGTATGAAGGCTGATGAATTTTTCCTTCTTCCAGCTCTTCCTGCCCTTTGAATGTAATTGGCCGGTGATGGAGGAACATTCCTCAAAAAGACAGTTTCCAGTTCTCCTACATCTACTCCAAGCTCAAAGGTAGTAGAACAGCTAAGCACATTTACACGGCCTTCATTAAACTGCTGCTGGATTTTCGCTGCGGCTTCAGTTGTCAGCTGGGCAGTGTGCTCCCTGCTATTCATCCACATGGGCAATACACTCATGTAAAGATTTCTATAGTGATTATTTTTGAACAATGTGTCTGGATCGCATTTTTCCAGTTTGCCGGGGCATTTGAAGGTGGGGCAAACACCCTTTATATTGTACAAAGTCACTCTGTGACACACGGGACAGAAGTACCAAGTTATGCTCTTGTCAATAATTCCTGGCCTGAGCTCCCAATAATCGGTTTTTACTCTATACAAAGTCCCATCTGACGAATTATGCACTGAAGAAAAATAGGAATAAAAAATACTCTTGGGGTTGTCAAGCCGTAGTCCCTTTGACCAAATTTCCTCTAATAATTGAGCACACTCTTTTTTTGATATATTTAGGTTTAAACCGTTTTTTGCAAGGCGCATTAAAAAATCCAACCGTGAATTTATGCCTTTTGAAGGACACCAGCCAAAAATTCCACTTGTATTGCTTTTTTGTTTAAAGTAGTATTCGCGGTTTCTAGGTGCGAAGAATTCGTCCTGAGGAGATATATTCGGCGGAAACACAATAGCAGCATTTTTCCTGAAACTGTCAAGTAATACTTGAAATAACATCCAACTTTCTTCAAAAGTAAGATTCCAAGGCTCAGCCATAAAAGGATTTCTAAAGTTTACTTTGGGTTTTAATAGTGAAAAGCCCAACAGGCCTAAGCCTTCCAAGCCAGTTCGCCTATCGAAAGCAAAGAATTCGTATAACACCCATTTCCAAGCTTCATCTTCTAGTTGCTGAGGGCTTTTATTTGGAAACAGCTCAGTCTCCTCTAAATATTTTTTTAAATGGTTAACCAAGTCAACTAGACGCCATCTGTTGGATATTGCCTTGTCTTTGTTCTTTTCTAAAGTCTTTATTATCATCCTACGGCGCAGTATTTGTGAATAAGAATTGCTCAAATATGTAGCGAAAAAGGCTGCATCCTGCCGGCTGTCAGAGAAGACTAAAAGTTGTCCTCCTTTTACCTTTTGGTCTTTCGATTCTCCTACGAAAGAATTATCCGTTGATAAGGTTCCCCACTCATCCTCTTCTTGATGTATTTGCTCTTCAGATAAGCTTGTTCCTGTGTCTTCACCCTGTTGATACAGCGCAGTTGCGAGAACACTTGTGACTGCATCGACACCAAACAAAAATCTCCAAACGATGGAACCCTGTGGCTGCACGCTTCCACAAGCGGGACATTTATGAACTAAACCTTCTTTAGAATCAACTTTAAGCAGTTTAATGTAATTCTCTTCCCCACATCCACACATTTTGCCAACGAGGTTATCTTTATCAATAGCACCGCATTTACCGCAAAGCTTATACATTTCTTTGTATTCATCAAAGCGGTATCCTAATGCCAATTCGTCCTCATTGATGTATTCATACTCTTGATTGTCCCTTAGTAGCAAATAATATTCCAAACTTACATCTTCTTCAATATGCAACTTGCCGTGTTGTTTAAGCACCTTTCTGTTTTCTTCTCCGTCAATAGTCTTCCCCACAAGGTATAATGCTCCACAATTCCGGCAGCTGGCAATTTCAAAGGCAGGATATTGATGGTTATTTATATTAACATGCTCTCTCTTCTCTAAAAAAATTCTTTCTTCAGGAACTAATATCAAATATGCACCTTCTATTGCTCTGACAAATAGGTGGTATCTGGCAGGTATAAGGGGTCTATATCCATCTTCAGGAAAAGCTGCATTGGCCAGCTGAATCAAATATACTAGTTTATCTCTAGGGGCCTTTTCCGATGGAAAGATTACCTTTGATACATCACTAAGGTAACATGGCCCTTTTTCCAGATGCTGTTGCAACTCGATGATTCTACTATCACCCTTGAGAATTTCGTAAAGCACCCCGTGATAACCGCCCTTAGGATTGTTTTCTCTGGCCATATTTATAACTTGTAAAGGCACTCGGTGGTCTCTGGCAGTTTCCAGCAAACTGTTTACTATATCAACCCTGTCAGATCTTTCAATAATGCTGCACAGCCTTTCATAAAGAACTGCATCTGGTTTACCCCAGCTCTCTTTAGATATTTCAACAGGCAATCTCTCGCCGTAAATAATATCCTGCTTTCTTTCATTAAAATCTTCCCAAGAAACTTCTTCGCCAAAAAGTTTTTCCCCAAACTCAGCTACTTTTTGAAAGTCCTTTTTCCCCCTACCAATGGTGGCGCTAGTACCAATGAACTGAAGTTTCGGAGAGTTATCAGTTAATACTCTTTCTTTTAATCTCCTTAGCAGCATTGACATCTCGATACCTTTGGCTCCGGTGTATGTATGAACCTCATCCAGTACGATGAACTTCCAATTTCCAGCATATGGCCCGTCAAAGAAAACATTGTCATCAGGACGTAGCAAGAGGTATTCCAACATGGCATAGTTGGTTATAAGTATATGGGGTGGCTGTTTTTTCATTTTTTCTCGGGACAGCAGCTCATTTTTCAACGGTTCATCCCCATTAAACATCTTCCTGTATTTTTCTAAAGCATCTCTTTCTCTTTCTTCCGTCTCTCCGGTATAACTTCCAAAAGTTATATCAGGGTAATTGTGCAAGAGATTCCTCAGCCTTTTTAATTGGTCATTGGCTAATGCGTTCATGGGATATAGGAGTAATGCCCTAACTCCGTGAGTGAGCTTTCCCTTTTCTTTTTGAGTAAAAAGGTAATTTAATATGGGAATCATAAATATCTCTGTTTTACCACTGCCAGTCCCTGTAGCTGCTATGATGTTTCGTTTTTCCGTTATAATTTTTCGAACTGCTTTTTCTTGATGGAGATAAAGCCCCCTTTGGATGGGCAAATCAGGAGAGTTTAGTTTCTTAAATTCTTCACAAAGGACACCTTCGATAATTAAATCTTCGATGTTTTTACCTTTTTTAAAAGGTGGTGTAGCCTCTAAAATAGGTCCTTTGATAAAACGGTTTTTTTGGGACAGTTCATGCAAAAATTTATTTTGAAGCTCAGCATCATTAATATAAAAGGTTGTAGATAAGTACTGTGAGTACCTCTTTTCAATTTCTTTGGTGGCAGTAATAGGGTTTAAAGGCATATACAAGACCCCCTTTTTCCCTTATCGATTAAGATAAAAGAATATCTTTCTCGGCTCTATGTGGTGTCTTTTATGTTTTTCTCTTATCTCCCAAAAAATTTCTCTGCATTTTGGGCAATACATTGGGCCATCTCTATCACGGTCAATTAGGTAGGCCAGGGACATGTCTTCGTTTATCATAAATCTTACTGGATTTGTAGGCATCGGCAATAATTCACCATCTTCATTCACCTGATAAAACATTCCCTGATACTCTGCTTCTATGTCCTCTCCTTTTATTTGCTTAATGTCATTTATTAAAGGTGCATTTGCCGGATATACAGTATAAAGATTTCCGTTCTGGTCATCACTGAAAAATGCTACTCGTATTCCATGTTGAATGATCTTATCAATAGGTACGGTAATCTCCCCAATTAGCACATCGGAAGTGTTTATTTCATCACTTTCTGGCATAATTGAAACGGCAGTCTCCCAAGGGTCTATTTCAAGAAATTGTATCCTGTAAGCTCCATCAGGAAAATCGTCGAGCGGCTTTTCGATAACAAATTCATGAGTATCGTCTTCTAATTTAAATTCAAACAGCTTAGCCCCTGATGAAATTTCCCAAAAAACAATAGCCCTGTTTGCAGCTTTGCCTTTTTCTTCCCATGAAATTATTAATATTCGTTTTTTCTCAACTACATCTTGTTTAATACTGACATCACTAACTTCCCATCTGGTCCTGATTCTATTTAGCAATATAGCTGTTAAATCTCTTCTTTCAGGAAATTCAATGAACAGTTCCTGAACAGACTTTTTGTTTTCTCTAAATGTATCTTTAAATATGGCTAAGTCAAAAGTGGCAATTTTGTTGGCTATGCTAGCGATACTTTCTTGCTCACGATCATTTATGTATAATACCACTTTGCTGATGTTATCAATAGGTATGAAAACTCTTAAATTCTCAATATCCTCATGCCATAATTCCTGTATTTCGTAATTCCAGCTTTCGCTATCATCATACATATATCCAATGGCGGGAATCGATATTCTTATTGGAAATGTCAGGTTACTTCCTCTAATTTGATAGCTAAGATCGCCGGCAATTGTATCACGGTCTGGTGTAAGTTTTACAATGCATTCTTTATTAGTTTTGGCCTCCACGATATAGCTGGAGGACAGCGGTGCAAAAAGAATGCTGTAGGAAGATTTGATTTGTAAGCTGCATCGTTTATTGGAATAATTCGGTTCGTAAAATTCTTTATCGAATTCAAAAGAAGTATTGGGCAATACTGAGAACTCAAATTCACACTTATAACCCCCGACACCCCTCTTTTCTAAAAACAATTGATAGGTACCGAATTTATTATTAGTCAATTTAGAAAGGGGTAATCTGATTATGTCGTCTTTTACCTCTTTTAAACCTGTTAAATCGTCTAATAAATAATACTTCTCTATTTCATCCACTTTCAGAATTAACTGCCACAAACGCAATTGCATTGCTGCTTCTGAGAAAATAATTTCAGGGGGTGAGTCAAGGTACACCGGAGAATCCTTTATTGTAATATTGCGCAGCATGTTTTGGCCGATTAAAGTTGGCTTTAACCTGTCAGGTTTTCTAAAGAGCGTATATACATCATCATCTTTAAGTAAAACGATTTGGCTAGCGTCAGTTAGATTTAGATAACAGCTTTTATAATCAAACCATCCATCATACAGATTTTCTTCACCTTCGATTATTTCTGAAGGTCCGATTTTGAATTTGTTATCTAGAATTAATATTGCTCGCTCATTGGCGAAAACTTTGTCTGTATCTATTTTCTTGCCTTTTTGGTCGAATATAATGAATGGATTATCATCGAACATCAGAGGTATTGACCAAGTTTGGATAATCTTCTCACCGCTTCTCAGTTCAATAGTTAAAGTCTTTGCTGGTTCGGTCAGAATAATATTTTTCTCTTCAGTTAAAAAGAATGTGTCCATAGAATACAGTCTTACGGTCACACCATCTATCAATGCCCGATAATCATCTTTAAAAATTTTAATAGAAACTCTATCCTCTGATACTAGAGCCTTCGAAAAACGTTGTTCCGGAAGGTTTACTCTGATTTCTCTTATCTCTTGGTCATAGTAAATGCTAGGAGTTCTAAACAAATGTTCTGGCTCTGTGCTTTCAATATGTTTAATCTTTTCAAGTTCCTCTCCATGTTTCATGATCCATTCTTTTGCAGATTCTTGTATTCGAACTGGCAGATTTACCTGTGTTAAATCTTCCCCGTATAAAAAGCTTTTCAACATATTGGCCGTCTCATAAATAAAATCTATAGATATATCTTCGCCGAAGTAGATGAATTTTTTTGCCGATTCGTTCAGGTTATAAAGGGGGGGTTCCGGGTAGCTTTGAAGCTTTTTTTCGGTAACCTCCGCAAGTTTGATTAATGCATTTCTCTTCTTTTTAAGTTCTTCAATATGGGTTTTCAGTGTGGTTATATCCGTGTTCCTCTCAAATATTTCAAAAGACCTATCAGTGCCAATTTGCTCGCTGATTTCTAAATAGTCTTTTCGATATTTTCTTTGTTCAGCAAGGATTTCTTTGCCTTTTTCGAAATTACCTTTCCCCAATGCGACAACTTTTGTCTTATAGTCATTTATTTCCTTTTCCAAATCTATGATTTTGTTATGTAGTCTTTTTATGTCTTTTTCAAGCTGCACAGTAATTTCATCACTATCGTCAAGTATGATTGATGGAACTTTTCCTGCTGCTGTTTCCAAAAAGCCACTTTTTATTTGTTCTAATGCAATCTCCAATGATTCTATCTCTCTCTTATATGTAAAATACTCGGTAAATAATGTCCTTAAATCTTTGGTTATCCTGTAGACTTCATCGATATTTAGCAATATACTTTCTTTAAAGGGGATATCTGCGACCAACTCTTTTATCTCTGCTGCATATTTTTCTTCTTGCTTCTTTTTTCCAAAAAGTCGTTGTATAATTTCAAGGAAAAATATCTTAATATTGTAGAAGATGTTTCTTTGGGATGAAGAAGTGTAGTTTTGATAAGCTGCCTCTAACTCATCTAATGGCAGTGCTAATATTTCTCTTCCGATATTTTCGGAAATTGGCTTTTCAAATTTTTCAGTGAACATTTCGATACTATCGATAATTTCATCCAAAACATGTTGTTTTGCGGTTAAATGCGCGAATTTCTCAGAGCGTTCTTTTTTAAAATCTACAATAGCTTTTAGTAAGTTCTGTTTTCCATGTAGTTCCTGATTTAGCTTTTCTAATTCTATCTCTGCATTTTTGCAAAAGTCTTCCGGTAATGCGAGTAAGTAAGCTAGTTCATCGGCCTCAATTATCCTATTGGATATTTCTTTTGCTTTTTCATATAAAGGCAAGTATTCTATAATATTTGAGTGTTTATTAAGCTCGTCATTTACTTTCTTTAGTTCAGCTTTTTCTTTATCCAGTTTTGTTTGTAAACCTATTCTTCCGCTATGATCTTCCCTCCACAATTCTACGGTGTTTCTAATATAGTCTTTAGAGAGATCATCCTTTAGTTTTTCAGTGAAAAAGCCAAAGATAACATCAAAATAATTTTCTAGATAGTTGTTTGGAACCCGACCATGGGCAAGTATAGGTGTGACGTATTTTAAACCTGCTTTATCAAATTTGGGAAAGGCAAATTCATCAAGAGTGTTTAAGAATGAATCTCCAAATGTCCTCTGCCACCTTGGATCATCGATTGGAAGGCCTAAGGTCTGCTGGACTGCCGACCAATAATTGCCCTCACTGTATTCTTCTATACCGATTCTCACTAAAAAAACCGCCAGTGATAACGGTGCATAATTTTTTAAAGAAATATAGCTGTATTCTTTGGTAAATTCCTTTAATTCTTGAGTGAGTTCTTTAAACTCTTCTAGTGTAAGCTCTATATCTCCTAATAACTCCACATTTTTAACCAATGATGCAAGATGTTTTTCCCACTCTCTGAGGTTTTTCATTGGCAAGCCACCCCTTACATACTTG
>LFSJ01000120.1:12162-12999 GCA_001512695.1 Tepidanaerobacter sp. DTU063
TTCTACAAATTGTTCTAATTTTCCTTCATTTGTATCAAAATAAATCTGGCATGCTGATTACTAGCCGCCATATGAAAGAAAAAAACCGCAAAAACGCGGTTCAGTTCTCTGTTTACCATTTTGCACGGCTTCCTTTATCTTCCTTAATCCAATTCACATTCGGGTGCTAGATATACTTCAATGTCACTACTCTTTCCTGCTGTGCCCTTTGCCAGGAAACCGAAAAGGGAAGCAAAAATGCATTGATTCAAGTTTCTATCCAGCTGTCGCCATCCGAGATTTTTCAGCTTCAAAAGTTTTTTATTGACACTCTGGAGTTTGTTAAGATTCTTACCTTGACTGGAAATATTATACCATAAATATTGTTGTATAATTTAAAAAATATATTATAATGGGTATAAGATGTTTATTTTGAGGTGTTTTGCTTTGTCCGGTGAATTGATTACGATTGATCTTGAAAAATTGAAGGGCTATGTCGCTTCAAAATTAGCAAAGTTTCCTGAAATACAAGGCGTTTACTTATTTGGTTCCAGCCTGGATAAAATGAGACCTGATAGTGATATAGATTTAGGTATAATATTCGATGAAAAGCTAAGTGAAGATATTGACCTATTAATTGAGAAAGTATACTATGCGCTGGGCCGCTTTGATGGCCATTCATTTGACATAGTTTCCGTACGGGATGTAAACGCTATATTATCCTTTAGAATTTTTCATCAAGGCATGCCTTTATACATTGCTGACAATGATAAAGTTACAGATTTGATGGAAAGAGTGAGTAGAATATACTCAGACATATATCCCCGTTATAGAAGAGCCCTAGAGATAATAAGTGGC
>LFSJ01000120.1:13015-13757 GCA_001512695.1 Tepidanaerobacter sp. DTU063
ATACAACAACTTCTGCACAATAAAAGCAAAGAACAAATTTTAAAAGATCCATGGATTGTTAAAGGCTTAAAGTATTCCTTACAGACTGCAATAGAGGCAATGATAGATATAGTTTTCCATATCTGTGCAAAGCATTTTAATAAAGCTCCCATTGATGCAAGAAATGGCCTTGAAATATTGGTTGAAAACAGGGTAATCGATGAAAACAGCTTTTTTGTTTACAGTCAAATGATAGGATTTAGAAATCGTATAGTGCATGGCTATCAGCAGATCTCTGATGAAAGACTTTACGAAATAGTCTCAAAGGAGCTTGGAGACTTTAATAAATTCGTTGATAGCATATTGAAGTTCATAAAGTAATATAGCAACATGTCAACTTGCCTCGTTGATGAGGCTTTTTGTTTGCATTCACTGTGCTCATTGATATAATAGAATTTAAGATGTGTTGGTACTAAGGGGGATTTTGAATGAAGCTAGGTATAGTAGGGCTTCCCAATGTGGGAAAAAGCACACTTTTTAATGCTATAACAAAAGCCGGAGCAGAATGTGCTAACTACCCGTTTTGCACAATAGAACCTAATGTAGGTGTTGTAGCTGTGCCTGATGCCCGACTTGCAAAACTTGCAGAAATAGAGCATCCTGAGAAAATTACTCCAACTACCATTGAATTTGTAGACATTGCTGGCCTTGTCAAAGGTGCAAGTCGCGGTGAAGGGCTTGGAAATAAGTTTCTTTCACATAT
>LFSJ01000066.1 GCA_001512695.1 Tepidanaerobacter sp. DTU063
GGTTTTGGGTTACTTTAAAGTCTAGTATCAGTTTGTGTTTTTCATCAACTGTAGTCTGAACATTGTAGCTGGGTTGTACGTTATATTGGTTGCTGACACTCATAAGGCGTGCATCAGGGTCAGTTAGGGATGTTTCTTTTTGGCCGCTTTTTTTCAGTTTTTCTTCTAATTCTTCGTATTGCTTTTTGCGGTTTCTTAGTTCTTTTATTTTGTTTTTTATTTCTTCGGCACTAAGAGGTCTGATATCTTCTTCATCTGCATCAGTTTTTTCTAGTTGTTTTATGTATGAGTCGATTTTTTCTTCTATATATCTTATGTGTCTTTTAAGCTTTTTAGCATTATAGTTGTTTCTCTTTGAGTTTGATGCGCGAAACTTTGAGCTGTCTACAGCTACTAGTTCTCTGCCAAATAGATCCCACTGCATGCATAATCTGGTAAAATCTCTAAAGACCCTTTTTAATGCCTCTTTGTTGTCTTTTCTAAAATCAGCAATGGTTTTAAAATCAGGGGATAGTTTTTTTAGAAGCCAAATTACTTCAAGGTTTCTTTTGGTCTCATCCTCGAGCCTTCGAGATGAGCGTATTCTATTAAGGTATCCATATAGATACAGTTTTAGTAGAACTTTGGGATCATAGGGGGGCCTTCCTGTGGATGCTGGAACTGCTCTTTTAAAACCGAGTTTTTCCATGTCCAGTTGTTCAACATATTCATCAATAACGCGAACAGGATTGTCAGCACTGATGTAGTCGTCTATGCATTCTGGGAAAAGTGTGATTTGGTTTCTTATCTTGGCCCTCTATATATCCCATGCTCATTCTCCTTTGCTTGTATTATTCATGGCTTTATTATACCATCTTCTTGCATTTTTGGGTACTTTTCACACAGTCTGACGTCCCGGTGTCAGGTGGATCAAGAAAGCTGAGCGATGGCATCCTTTAGCTGAGTTAAGGCTTTTTTGATGTAAACCCTGGAGCAGGCCAGGTTGATTCTCTGGAAGCCCTTTCCCCCCATGCCGAACCAGCTGCCATCATCCAGGGCCAGTCTTGCTTTGTT
>LFSJ01000209.1 GCA_001512695.1 Tepidanaerobacter sp. DTU063
TGTTAAAATAAAAATTGTAGTATTGGAGTGATAAAGTTGATTAACTTTCAAGATAAAGTTAACTTTATATGGAGTATAGCAGAACTTTTAAGGGGTCCTTATAAAAAAGAACAATATGGCGATGTAATACTGCCTATGGCCGTACTCAGGAGGTTTGACTGCGTTCTTGCAGCCACTAAGCAGGAAGTATTGGAAAAGTATGAAGCCTTAAAGAAGTCAGGGCTCCAAAACATGGACCCTGTTTTAAATAGGATATCAAAGCAGGAATTTAATAACACCAGCAAATATGATTTTGAAAAGTTATTGGCTGACCCCGATAATATCGCAAATAATTTAAGAAATTATATTAACGGTTTTTCCAAAAATGCCAGGGAAATCATTGAGCATTTTGATTTTGACAAGCAGATTACCAAACTTAATGATAACAACCTGCTTTATCTTGTTGTATCTGAATTTAATAAGATAGACTTGCATCCAAATGTGGTAAGCAATACCGAAATGGGTTACATATTTGAGGAACTTATCAGGAGATTTTCTGAACATGCAGAGGCAGGTGACCATTACACTCCTCGTGAAGTTATAAGGTTAATGGTTAATATTCTTTTAAACGAGGATAATGAAGAACTAACCCAGCCAGGGCTTGTTGTAACTGTTTATGACTGCTGTGCAGG